>DASUPI010000271.1:0-2045 GCA_036281135.1 Rhodoplanes sp.
AGCATGTCGGCGCCGCCGTCGAGCAGCGCCGCCGCCTGCTCGCCATAGGCCGCGCGCAATTCGTCGAAGGTGATGGCGCGGAAGCCCGGATTGCCGACATCGGGCGAGATCGACGCGGTGCGATTGGTCGGCCCGATCGCGCCGGCGACAAAGCGCCGCCGCCCATCTTCGCGCACGGCCGCGTCGGCCGCTTCGCGGGCGAGCCGTGCGCCATCGCGATTGAGCTCGGCCACGACCTCCTCCATGCCGTAATCGGCCTGCGCGATGCGGGTGGAGGAGAAGGTGTTGGTGGAGACGATGTCGGCCCCGGCGCGGAAATAGGCGAGATGGATCTCGCGGATCACGTCCGGCTGCGTCAGGATGAGGAGATCGTTGTTTCCGCGCAGATCGCGCGGCCAGTCGGCAAAGCGCGCGCCGCGGAAGCCCGCCTCGTCGAGCTTGAGAGTCTGGATTTCGGTGCCCATCGCGCCGTCGAGCACGAGAATGCGCTCGCGCGCGAGATCGCGCAGCGCGGTTTCGGTCGGCGAGGCGGCAAACTGGTCAGGCGGGGTCAATGTCGTTCCTGCATTTTCGGACGTCTCACGCCGCCGCCCGCGCCTCGGCCGGCCGCAGGCCGAGCAAGTGGCAGATGGCGTAGACGAGATCGGCGCGGTTCATGGTGTAGAAGTGGAAGTCGCGGACCCCGCGGTCGACAAGGTCGAACACCTGCTCGGCCGCGACCGCGGCGGCGATCAGCTTGCGGGTCGCCACGTCCTCGTCGAGCCCGGAGAAGCGATCGGCGAGCCAGGGCGGGATCGATGCGCCGCAGCGCAGGGCGAAGGCGCGCGTCTGGTTGAAGTTCTGCACGGGCAGAATGCCGGGCACGATCGGGATGTCGATCCCCCGCGCGCGCACGCGATCGAGGTAGCGGAAATAGAGGTCGTTGTCGAAGAAGAACTGGGTGATGGCGCGGCTCGCGCCGGCGTCGATCTTGGCCTTGAGCATGTCGATGTCGGCCTCGACCGAGGGGCTGTCCGGATGCTTCTCGGGATAGGCCGCGACCGACACCTCGATCGGGGCGATCCGCTTGATGCCGCCGGTCAGATCGGCGGCGTTGAGATAGCCGCCCGGATGCGGCGCGTAGCGCTCCCCGGGGCCGCCGACCGCGTCGCCGCGCAGCGCCACGATATGGCGCACGCCCGCCGCGACATAGGCGCGGATCACGTCGTCGATGTCCTCGCGCGACGCCGCGACACAGGTGAGGTGGGCCGCGGGGACGAGATCGGTCTCCGCCAGCAGGCGCTTGACCGTCGCATGCGTGCGCTCGCGCGTCGAGCCGCCGGCGCCATAGGTGACCGAGACGAAAGCCGGCTTGAGCGGATGCAGCCGCTCAATCGAATCCCATAGCGTCTTCTCCATGTCCTCCGTCTTTGGCGGAAAGAATTCGAACGAGACCCGAATCCCCGTCCGTTGGCGCGGAAACCGGCTTGGCCTCTCCTGCACCGCCATGTTCATCACGCCACCTCCCGCGCCGACGCCGCGAGCGCGACGCGACGATCGCGGCCGAGCCACAGCGATACGGCGATCTTGCCTTCCGAGCCCTGATCGGGCGGCAGATTGCGATAGAGAACCGGTTCGAGACCCGCCTGCTCCAGCCATTGCGTCACGGTGTCGTTCGCAAAGCCGAGCCGCCGATGCGCATGCTCCTCGCGGAGGAATTCGTAATCATGCGGCGCGAAGTCGACGACGAGCAGCCGCCCCTGCGACCGCAGCAGACGCGCCGCGTCGCGGATCGCCCGCGCGCCATCGTCGAGAAAATGCAGGACTTGATGGATGATGACAACGTCGAACGAGTCGGACGGTATCGCCAGGTCGAAGACGTCGCCGTGCCGCACGGTGCAGTGCTTGAATCCGGCGCGGTCGAGCCGGCCCTGCGCGAGCGCCAGCATGTCGCGCGAGAGATCGATCCCCAATCCGCGCTCGATATGCGGCCCGAGCAGTTCGAGCATCCGCCCGGTTCCCGTGCCGAGATCGAGCAGCGACCGAAACGGACGGTCGGCGAGCGC
>DASUPI010000272.1:0-2699 GCA_036281135.1 Rhodoplanes sp.
CGGAACGTCGCGCATCAGCCCGTGCAGCTCCTCGAGCGGCAGCCCGATCGTTCCGCGCCCGCCATAGCCGCCCTCATGGGTCCCCTGGTCGCCGCCCGTGCAGAAGGCCTTGTCGCCCGCCCCGGTGAGCACGATCACCCCAACCGAGCGGTCCCATCCGGCCTTGTTGAACGCATCGATCAATTCGTCGCAGGTGCGGGCACGAAACGCATTGTATCGGTCCGGCCGGTTGATGGTAATCCGCCCGACGCCTTCATGAATCTGTAAAGTAATGTCTGAATATTCTTCCATACTCACCTCCATTTGAGCGCTATAGACGCTTTGTTTCTTTGTTGAGGCCGGGCGGGCGTCGCCACTGCGGGTGGGCGAGAATGCGACAATTCCCACAATGCTTCAATAAAAACGGAGTGCGTTGATTCCCGACAAGAAACTGAGGCATGATCGATCAAATTCAGGCCGAGGTCGGCCGCGGATTGTGAAAACAAAAAAGCGGCGGCGCGCGTCGCAGGCTCGGGAATGAGCGGGTAGGAAGCGAGACGAGTTCACGTGCTGGAATTTCTTTGTCGACCTGCATACGCGTGCCGTGACGCGGGCGCGGCCTGTTTCCCGCCGCGATGGGAAAGGAACGACGCCCGATGAGCGCGACCTCGGCGCCGCTGCTCGCGGCCGAGCGGATTTCGCTGCGTTTCGGCGGCGTGCGTGCGCTCACCGATGTCAGCTTCTCCGTCAATCCGGGCGAGCTCTTCTCGATCATCGGGCCGAACGGCGCGGGCAAGACCTCGATGGTGAACTGCATTTCCGGCCGCTACCGGCCGAGCGAAGGCCGGATCCTTTATCGCGGGCGCGACATCTCGCGCCTGAAGCCGAACTCCCGCGCGACTCTCGGGATCGGGCGCACGTTCCAGAATCTTGCGCTGTTTCACCACATGACCGTGCTCGACAACATCATGATCGGCCGGCACCACCTGCTGAAGAACAATTTCATCACGGGCTCGCTCTATTGGCTCACCGGAGCGCGCCGCGAGGAACTCCAACATCGCCGCAAGGTCGAGGAGATCATCGATTTTCTCGACCTGCAGGCCGTGCGCAAGGCGGTGACCGGAACGCTGCCCTACGGCTTGCGCAAGCGCGTCGAGGTCGCCCGCGCGATGGCGCTCGAGCCGCAGCTCATTCTCTTCGACGAGCCGATGGCCGGGATGAATCTCGAAGAGAAGGAGGACATGGCGCGCTACATCGTCGATCTCAATGAGGAGCACGGGATGACGGTGATCATGATCGAGCACGACATGGGCGTGGTGATGGACATTTCCCATCGCGTGATGGTGCTCGACTTCGGCTGCAAGATCGCCGAGGGCGAGCCCGGCGCCGTGCTCGCCGACGCGCATGTCCGACAGGCCTATCTCGGCGAGCACGATGAGCCAGCGGCGGCCGAGCTGCAGGCGCGCAGCGGCACGGAGGCGGATGCATGATGGACTACGCCGCCCGGGTCGCCCAGGCCGATACGTTTCCCAAGCTCCTTCGGCTCAACGCCAGGGAGCACGCCGGGGAAGTCGCGCTGCGGGAAAAGAATCTCGGCCTGTGGCGGAGCTTCACCTGGGCGGATTATCACGGTCGCGTGCGCGACTTCGCGCTGGGACTGGCGGAGCTCGGCATCGGGCGCGGCGACGTGGTCGCGTTGATCGGCGACAACCGCCCGGACTGGATCGCGGGCGAGATTGCAGCGCATGCCGCCGGCGCGATGAGCCTCGGCGTCTATCGCGACGCGCTCGAGGAGGAGGTGGCCTATCTCCTCAATTACGGCGAAGCGAAGCT
Organism: Rhodoplanes sp.; assembly: GCA_036281135.1. Taxonomy (GTDB): domain Bacteria; phylum Pseudomonadota; class Alphaproteobacteria; order Rhizobiales; family Xanthobacteraceae; genus Rhodoplanes. The sequence continues at coordinate 1,813 of DASUPI010000272.1, forward strand.
GATCTTCGCGGAGGACGAGGAACAGGTCGACAAGCTGCTCGGCCTCGGCGACCGCGTTCCGAATCTGCGCCACATCGTCTATGCCGATCCGCGCGGAATGCGGAAATACGACGATCCGCGCCTGATCGCGGCCGAAGCCGTCGCGACGAGAGGGCGCGAGCGCGCCGCGCGCGAGCCCGAGATTTACGACCGCCTGGTCGACGCGACGACCGGCGAAGCGGTCGCCGTGCTGTGCACGACGTCGGGCACGACCGCGCATCCGAAACTCGCGATGCTCTCGGCCGGGCGCATCCTGCGTCACTCGGCCGTCTATCTCGCGAGCGATCCCAAGGGACCGGACGACGAGTATGTCTCGGTGCTGCCGCTGCCGTGGATGATGGAGCAGATGTACGCGCTCGGCAAAGCGCTGGTCTGCCGGATGAAGGTCAATTTCGTCGAAGAGCCCGAGACGATGATGCACGATTTCCGTGAGATCGCGCCGACCTTCGTTTTGTTCGCCCCGCGCGTATGGGAAGCGATCGCCGCCGATGTGCGCGCCCGCGTCATGGACGCGTCTGCGCTCAAGCGCGGCCTCTACGATCTCGGCATGAAGGCGGGCCTCTCGGCGCTCGCGCACGGGCGGCATTCCGTCGTCGCCGACACGTTGCTGTTCCGCGCGCTGCGCGACCGGCTCGGCTTCACGCGGCTGCGCTCGGCGGCGACCGGCGGCGCCGCGCTCGGCCCCGACACGTTCAGCTTCTTCCGCTCGATGGGCGTTCCGCTGCACCAGATCTACGGCCAGACCGAGACGCTCGGCGCCTATACGATTCACCGCGCCGACGAGATCGATTTCGATACGGTCGGCACGCCGATGGACAAAGGGGTCGAGGTGCGGATTCTCGAGGCCG
>DASUPI010000273.1:0-5633 GCA_036281135.1 Rhodoplanes sp.
AAACGCGACCGCGCACGCGCTCCCTTTTCGAGCGGCGCGATCACCACGCGGGCATCGACGGAGATCACCCCTTTCTCGTCGGCGAGAACGGGATTGAGATCGAGCTCCCGCACCTCCGGCAGGTCGGCGGCGAGCTGCGCCACTTTGACAAGCATCAGTTCGAGCGCCTGCCGGTCCGCCGGCGGCACGTTGCGGTAGCCGCGGAGCAGGCGGGAAATCCGCGTGCGATCGATGAGGTCGCCGGCGAGCTTCAAGTCGAGCGGCGGGAGCGCCAATGCCTTATCGTCAATCACCTCGACCGCGGTTCCGCCGGCGCCGAACACGACGACCGGACCGAAGGTCGGATCGTCGGCAAGGCCGATGATCAGCTCGCGCGCTTTCGGCCGCATCAGCATCGGATGGACGGTCACCCCGCTCAGGCGAGCGGCTGGCCTCGCCGCCTGCGCCCGCTTCAGGATGTCCTCGGTCGCCGCCTCGACCGCCTTCTCGCTGGTCAGGTTGAGCCGCACCCCGTCAACATCCGATTTGTGCACGATGTCGGGGGAGAGGACCTTCACCACCACGCCCTGCCCGTCCTGCAGAAACGGGCGGGCCGCCGCCACCGCCTCCTTGCCGTTGCGGGCGAGGATCGCAGGCGAAACAGGAATGCCATAGGCGTTGAAGAGCCGATTGACGTCGAGCGGATCGAGCCAGGTTTTTCCAGCCGCCAGCGCCTCGGCGATGACTTGGCGCGCCGCCTCGGTGTCGGACGCGAATTGTGTGGGCACGCTCGGCGGCGCCTCCATCAGGTCGCGTTTTGCCTCCACATAGCGCACGAGATGCATGAATCCGCGGATCGCATCGGTTTCGGTGCCAAAGTAGGGAATGGCGGCGGCGTCGAACGCCTTGGCCGCGCGGCCGTCGTCACCCACCCAGACCGCCAGCACCGGCTTGTGGGGGGCATGCCTGGTGCGCTCCTGCTGCACGACGCGGACGACCGCGTCGGCGCAGTCGGCCGCCGAGGCGAGCGCCGTCGGCACGTTCATCGCAAGCACCGCGTCGTTATCCCGGTCGTCGAGAAGCGCCTGGAGCGCCGCCCCGTAGCGCGCCGCATCGGCATCCCCGATGATGTCGACCGGATTTGATCTGGACCAGGTGGGCGGAAGCTCGGCGTCGAGTCTCGCCAGGGTCTGCGGCGACAGGCTCGCGAGCGCTCCCCCGAGATCGACCACGCGGTCGACCGCGAGTACGCCGAGGCCGCCGCCATTGGTCATGATGGCGAGGCGATTGCCTGGGAAGGGGCTGAGCCGTCCGAGCGTCTCGGCGGCGGCGAACAATTCGTCCAGGTCAAACACGCGCAACAAGCCAGCGCGCCGGAAGGCCGCGGCGTAGACCGCGTCGACGCCGGCAAGCGCTCCGGTATGGGTCGCAGCAGCCCGGGCCGCCTGCACGTGGCGTCCCGCCTTCACGACGATCACCGGCTTTACGCGCGCCGCCGCCCTCGCCGCCGACATGAACTTGCGTACGTCGGTGATCGACTCGATGTACATCAGGATCGCCCGGGTCTTGCGGTCGAGGGCGAAATAGTCGAGGAGATCGCCGAAATCGATGTCGAGGGCGTCGCCGATCGAGACGATTCCGGAAAAGCCGATCGACCGGCCCGCCGCCCATCCCACGAGCCCCGCCGCCACGCCGCCCGACTGAGAAATGAGCGCGAGGTCCCCGATCTTGGGTTGATGGATCGCGAAGCTCGCATTGAGGCGCACGCTGGGCACGAACAGGCCGAGACAGTTGGGCCCGAGCAGCCGCAGGCCGTAAGCGCGCGCCGCCTGCCTTGCCTGTTCGGCGAGCGAGCCCGGCCCGTGGCCGAGGCCGGCGGTGATCACGATGGCCGCGCCGACCCCGCGCGCGCCGGCGCTCGCGATTACGCCGGGGACCTTCGCCGCCGGGGCGGTGACGATCATGAGATCCGGAGCCGGGTCGAGCGCTTCGATGTTCGGGACGGTGGCCTGCCCGTCGATCTCCGGATAGCGGGGGTTGACCAGGTGTATCGGGCCCTTGAACCCAGCTCCGCGCAAGTTGCTCAGCACGATCCGGCCGAGCGAGAGCGCGCGCGGGCTTGCGCCCACCACGGCGATCGCGTGAGGAGCAAACAGCGATTTCAGTCGGTAAGTGCTCATGCAAAGCGCCTTCTGTCTCCCCGTATTCCACGGGCGGGCTGAACGGACGGCCGGATCGCCGCCGAACTCACGTCAGGGATCGTGTGTATCTGCATGCCAGGGACACCTTTATCAGCCGCCGCCGACGGACCTTGTAGGTACGTAAGGAATGGCCCGATCATGTGCAGATCGTGTGACCGGGAAGCGGCGGGCGGCTAAACGTCTCGACCCGGTCGGGAGCAATGGTTTCGATCCCTTGCGCCGCGAGCGCCTTCGACCGGGTGAGAGCCGTGAGCGGGAGTCCATCGAGGGCGTCGATTCCATCCGCGCCGATGGCGCGATCCGAGTGAAAGAGGGCGACTTCGTCGATCAAATCGCCGCGCACGAACGAGGCGGCGACCCTGGGGCCGCCCTCCACCATCAATCGCGTGATCCCACGCCGGGAGAGAGCGGCGAGCGTTTCGCGCAAATCGAGCGAGCCCGCCGACGCAACCCGCAGCACCTCCGCGCCCGCGCGGCGCAGGTCGCGTTCGGCCGTCTCCGGCACAGCGTGACCGGCAACGACCCACAAGGGCGTTTGCCCCGCACTGCGCACGAGACGGCCGGTCAGCGGGAGGCGCAGCCGCGAGTCGAGCACCACGCGAACCGGCGAGCGGACCGCCATGCCCGGCAGCCGGCAGGTCAGATCGGGATCGTCGGCGAGCGCAGTCCCAATGCCGATCAGGATCGCGTCATGCATGGCGCGCATCATATGGACACGTTCGCGCGCCACTTCGCCGGTGATGGCGACCGGCCGCCGCCCGGCCAGCCCGGCCTTGCCGTCCGCCGAAACCGCAAGCTTGAGCAGGACGTGCGGACGCCCGTCGTGAACGCGGCGGATATGACCGGCATGGGCGCGGCTCGCCTGGTCGGCTCCGACGCCGACATCGACGGCGACGCCGGCGGCGCGCAGGCGGTCATGTCCGCTCCCGGCCACCAGCGGATTGGGGTCCTCCATTGCCGAGACGACGCGTGTGATGGCGGCTTCGATGATCGCGTCGACGCAGGGCGCCGTCTTGCCGTGATGGGAGCAGGGCTCGAGCGTGACATAGAGGGTTCCGCCACGCGCCCTAGCGCCCGCGCGGCGCAGCGCTTCGATCTCCGCATGCGGCCGGCCCCCGGCCTGCGTCCAGCCGCGCCCGACGACGACGGGACCCGCGCCGTCGTCGCGCACCACCACCGCGCCGACCGCCGGATTGGGCCAGGTCGCCCCGAGCCCCCGCCGGCCGAGCGCAAGCGCCAGCGCCATGAAACGCGCGTCGACGGCAGGATCGTGTTGGCATTCCGGGGCGCCGCCGGAAAGGTCATTTTCGCTCAGCTGGAATTCAGTGTCCCCGCCCAGAAGCGTCGCATGTCTCAGCCTCGACCCGGTTCCTGGTTCGCCAGACGATGCCATTGGGCCTCACTTGCGCGCCGGCGCGGGCCGCGCGCCGTCGTCTTCGCCCGCAAGTTCCGCGAGCGCCTGCTCGAAATCCTTCGCCTCGCGGAAATTGCGGTAGACCGAAGCGAAGCGCACATAGGCGACGTCGTCGAGCTCGCGCAGATGCGCCATCACGGTTTCCCCAATGGTCTCGGTCGTGACCTCGTTTTCGCCGAGGCTTTCCAGGTCCCGCACGATCTTGGAGATGGTCTGCTCGACGCGTTCGGGATCGACATTGCGCTTGCGCAAGGCGATCTCGACAGAACGGGCGAGCTTGTCACGATCGAACGGCACGCGGCGGCCGTTGCGCTTGATGACGATCAATTCGCGCAGCTGCACGCGCTCGAAGGTGGTGAAGCGAAATCCGCAGGACAGACAAAGGCGGCGGCGGCGGATCGCCGCTGAATCTTCGGTCGGGCGCGAATCCTTGACCTGGGTATCGAGGCTGCCGCAGCTCGGACAGCGCATCTCTTGGCCCTACTTGCGTTCGAACTGGTCCGTATCATACCGACGCGCGATTGTTTCGGCTCGGCGGCGCGACCCCCTCCCCAACCTTCCCCCGCAAGCGGGGGAAGGAGCGGAGCGCAGCGACGCGGGAGGGGGTAACTCGTCCTGGGCTGACATCAAAAGCGCACCGGTATCAGGCATCGTAAATCGGAAAACGAGCGAGCAGCCGCTTCACCTTCTCGCGCACCGCGGCCTCGATCAGGGCGTCCTCCTCGACCCCCTTCTGGGCGAGCACGTCGAGCACCTCGGAGATCATCTCGCCGACCTGCTGGAACTCGGCCACCCCGAATCCGCGCGTCGTCCCGGCCGGCGTGCCGAGGCGGACCCCGGACGTCACCATCGGCTTCTCCGGATCGAACGGGATGCCGTTCTTGTTGCAGGTAATGTGCGCGCGGCCGAGCGCTCCCTCCGCGACCTTTCCGGTGAGGCGCTTCGGCCGCAGGTCGACCAGCATCAGATGGGTGTCGGTGCCGCCGGACACGATATCGAGCCCGCGCGCCTTCAGGGTCGCCGCGAGCGCCTTGGCGTTCTCCACCACATTCCTCGAGTAGAGCTTGAAAGAAGGGCGCAAAGCCTCGCCGAACGCGACCGCTTTCGCGGCGATGACATGCATCAAGGGGCCACCCTGCATGCCCGGGAAGACGGCCGAATTGAGCTTTTTCGCGATCGCCTCGTCATCGCTCAGGATCACGCCCCCGCGCGGGCCGCGCAGCGTCTTATGGGTTGTCGTCGTCACCACATGCGCGTGCGGGAACGGACTTGGATGCACGCCGCCGGCGACGAGGCCGGCGAAATGCGCCATGTCGACCATGAGAAGCGCCCCGACCTCGTCGGCGATCGCGCGAAACGCGGGAAAGTCGATGATGCGCGGATAAGCCGACCCGCCGGCGACGATCAGCTTGGGCCGGTGCTCGCGCGCAAGCCGGCGAACCTCGTCCATGTCAATGCGGTGGTCGTCGCGGCGCACGCCATAGGGGACGACCTTGAACCACTTGCCCGACATGTTGACGGGCGAGCCGTGGGTGAGATGGCCGCCGGCGGCCAGATTCAGCCCCATGAAGGTGTCGCCCGGCTGCATCAGGGCCATGAACACGGCGGCGTTGGCGGAGGTGCCGGAATGCGGCTGCACATTTGCGAAGCAACACCCGAAAAGCTTGGTAACCCGCTCTATCGCCAGCGTTTCCACGACATCGACATACTGGCAGCCGCCGTAATAGCGCTTGCCTGGCAATCCCTCGGCATACTTGTTGGTGAGCACCGAGCCCTGCGCCTCGAGCACGGCCCGGCTCACAATGTTCTCCGATGCGATCAATTCGATCTCGTCGCGCTGCCGGCCGAGTTCGCGCCGGATCGCGTCGGCGATATCGGGATCGGTCTCGGCGAGGGGAGCGCCGAAAAACGCGGTCTCGACGCCGGCGCGCACGGAGGTCTCTCTCTGAGGCATGAACGGTCTCCTGATCCTCGGCCGCGATTAGCACATTGCCGGAAGAACGCCAATCGTGGGGAGCAGGTCCCCACAGTTGCGCAAT
>DASUPI010000274.1:0-3498 GCA_036281135.1 Rhodoplanes sp.
CGTCGCGGTGGTGGTGCCGTCGCCGGCGATGTCGTTGGTCTTCTGGGCGACCTCGCGCACCATCTGCGCGCCCATGTTCTCGAACTTGTCCTCGAGCTCGATCTCCTTGGCGACGGTGACGCCGTCCTTGGTGATGCGGGGGGCGCCGAAGCTCTTGTCGAGCACCACGTTGCGGCCCTTGGGACCGAGCGTGACCTTCACGGCATTGGCGAGAATATCGACGCCGCGCAGCATCCTGTCGCGTGCGTCGTTGGAAAAGCGTACGTCCTTGGCGGCCATTTCGAATTGCTCCTGTTCAATCTCTGGATTGGCCCTCATCCTGAGGAGCGCCGCGCGGCGTCTCGAAGGATGAATTGACCAGCGTTCTTCCGCCTCGTCCTTAAAGAAGGCGCCGAAGGCGCCTCCTCAGGACGCGGCGCCAAAATTCACCCGATCACGCCCATGATGTCGGACTCCTTCATGATCAGGAGTTCCTCGCCGTCGAGCTTGACCTCGTTGCCGGACCACTTGCCGAACAGCACGCGGTCGCCGACCTTGAGGTCGATCGGAATGAGCTTGCCGGTCTCGTCGCGCCCGCCGGGTCCGACGGCGATGATCTCGCCCTGCTGCGGCTTCTCCTTCACCGTGTCGGGAATGATGATGCCCCCGGCGGTCTTCTTCTCGGCTTCGATGCGGCGCACGACCACGCGGTCGTGCAAGGGGCGGAAGTTAGTTTTCGCCATTTCGTCCTCGTCGCCGCCGCGGGGCGGCCTGGATGTGATTTGTGGATCAAGCGCTCGGTCGGCGCTCAGCCCTATGGTGCTTAGCACTCATCGCTTAGGAGTGCCAATCGACGCCGGAGATAGGCAGTGGCGGACGGGGTGTCAAGCAGTGCTGTCGGTCGCGCGCTCGGGAAGGACCGTCAAATAAAAACCGCGGCGCTGCAAGCGCCGCGGTTTTCTTGACCCGCTCGTCTGGCTCACCCGTGAGTGGTCTTTGACGTCGGAACCGTAATCAACGCGCCATGCCTTGACCGCCCGATGGCTGGTTGCCGGGGCTCATGCCCGATCCGCCGCCCTGGCCCGTCGTTTCGCTGCCGAAGCTTGACGCGTCGAGGCCGAGCGCCGAGACCGTCTGCAAGCTGAGCTCGCGGTCGCCCTCAATGTTCTGCGATCGATTGAAGTTGCGCAGCGCGGACTGCGTGCGCGGACCCCATTTGCCGTCGGCCTCGACATCGTGACCCTTCTGGCTCAGCGCCTGCTGCAGGTCGCGAATCTGGGTTTCACTGAGCTTGTTGAAGGGGATCGATCGGCGCTCCCCTGCGTTCATGGAGCTCTGGTTGTGGCCGCCCTGTTGCGCGCTGGGCTGCTGCGAGGGCTGCCAGGGCTGGGCGGCGGGCTGCTGCTGCCGCTGTTGGGCGAGGGCCGGCGCCGATAGCGCCGCGGCCGCCACGGTGACGAGAACGAGTCGTTTCATTGCGTCATGCTCCTCGGTGTTGTGACGCTCATTGGGCGTCAAAAGGCCAACGCCAGGGCGACACGAATGGTTCTGCCGCAAGCGCCGAACCCATCCCGTGCGAACCGGCCGCCGCCGCGCGCCATGGAATTGCCAATCTGCGAGAGCGGAAAAGCCGGGTTCACTGCGCCGGCGGGCAAGCAGGCGGCCGGAGAAGCGGCGGTACTCGAGCCCTAAAGGACCTGCTTGCGCTGTCTCGGCGAGGGCGTCACAGTGCGGCTCGAATCGGAGATGCCATGACTGGTTCGTTCAGGAGTTTTCCGCTGGCGGTTGTCTCGGCGGGGCCGGCGCTTGCGCTCGCGCTCCTTCTCGGCGGCTGCGCCGGTTCCATGCACTCGCTCTCAGGCGGCAGTCCGGCGCCGACCGGGCCGCTGCCGCCGGCCAGCTTCGCGCCGGAAGATATCGTCGGACGATGGGGTCTCGGCGCCTATCATCGTCCCGAGGATCGCGCCCGGACCGAGGCCGCCGCCCGTTCCCAGTGCAAGCAGCCCTATGTGATCAACCGCAGTTCGACCGGGGTGTCGATGCTCGGCTACGACAATCCGCAGGTTCAGGACATGTTCATCAAGGGGAACTACGACGGCAAGACCTATATCGGCCCCGGCCCCGAGCCGCGCGGACAGGGCGACCGCGAGGTGGCCTCGTTCGATGGGCGCGTGCTCGTGCTCAACTGGGTCGATCCGGAGGTAGCGAGCCGTTACGGCACAATGGTGCTCGTGCGCTGCGGAGCGGAAGGAACCGCGAAGTCCCGGCGCGCGTCGCAATGATCTTCCGGGCCGGCCGCGATCCGGCAGGCGGATCGGCCGAGCCGGAATGGCTCGCGGGGGGCGCAAGCGGCCTGTGATCGAGCCGAATTCGCCCCCGGCGGCAGCGCCTCGCTCGAGACGCGCGGCGTTCAGAGTTCGGTAACCATAACAGAGTCAACAAATCGGAAAGGCCGCCGCAAGCGCGGGGCGGACGCATCCCGTTTACCGCTTGGTCGCATTGCGCGGCTTTACTGAGGTAACGAAGCGTAAGGGTTAATCCTTCGCGACGTACCGAGCCAGAGCACCCGCATGTATCGCGTCCTCCTCTGCCCGTTGGCAGCCAGCGCGCTTGTCGCCACTCCCGCCCGCGCTCAGCCATTCTGGCCGTCGTCGCCAGCCGCGACGCAGGCTTTTCCGCCGCACACCCGCGTGTCCTCGGGCTGCATCCGCATGCGCAACGAGGACGTGATCGATCTCTATGACCGGGTCCGCGTGGGCGCGCGGGTGGTGGTGATCTGACGTGGGGTGAGACGCGATCGACGCGGACAAATGCCTGGAACGTCGCGTCCGTCGTCAGGGGAGACCGAACTGATGGACTGGCTCGTCAACGACGGACTGCCCCTCGTCGCCAGAATCTGCCTGGTCGCGATTTTCCCCTTCAGCGGGCTCGACAAGATCGTCAACTGGGACAATGCGCTGGCGCAGGCTAGCTCCAGCTTCCTTCCCGGCGCGCCGGTGTTGCTCGTCCTCGCCATGACGGTCGAGTTCGTCACGCCCGTCTGCATCGTCTCCGGCTGGTACGGCGGACCGGCCGCTTGGGTCCTTTCCGGATACTGCGTGATCACGGCGATCCTCTATCATGACTTCTGGGACTACCCGCGCTTCTGGTCGCCGGCGAGCGCAGGTTACCCGCATGTCTGGGATTTCCTGAAGAATTTCGGGCTCGCCGGCGGCCTCCTGCTGATCGTCCTCGGCAGCGGCCTTGTCCCGCGGCTCGAGGACGCGGCAAAGGTCATGCCAGCATCGGATATCGTTCGCCTCCAGGCAAACTAGCCTGGATTTCTCACGCTCGCGAAAAGATATCACCACTCATCGGAATTACTGAGTCTGATCAGACAATTAGCGGCGAGAAACCGTAAGGGCTTAAAAAGTCCGAAATACAGACTGTTTTTTGCTGGTTGCGGGCCAATATCTCGTAATGCATTGATCTAGGATTCAAAATTGGACTTTAGCTCGCCGTCTGCGTGGGAGCTGTGAG
>DASUPI010000275.1:0-2445 GCA_036281135.1 Rhodoplanes sp.
AGTTCGCGCTCGGCGGCGCCGTCGTCCTCGAAACGCAGTTTCTGCAACACCGGTCGCAGGGTAAACCCCTGGATGACGAGCGTACCGAGCACCACGCAAAATGCGCACAGCACGATCAGGTCGCGCCCGGGAAATTGTGGCAGCAACGCAAATGCGGTCGCCAGGGTGACGAGGCCACGCATGCCTCCACGATATGACGATGCCGCCGCGTGGATCCCTGGAGGCCAGCCGGTCGGCGAGGCCGGGACGCCGGCGCCTGAGGACCGCGACGACGGCGCGGTACACCACAAGCCAGGCAATGCGAACCAGGATCACGAACGCGAGCACACTCAGTCCAAACGCCAGCGACCCCCAGCGCTCGTCCGGCGACAAGCGCTCGATGATGGGGCGGGCCTGCAATCCCATCAGCACAAACGCCAGCACGTTGACGACGAAGACCGCGGTCTCCCATACCGAATAGGAGCTGATGCGCAGGCGCGGGCCCAGTCGTCCGGGGGTCGCTTGCGCCAGCGTCATGGCGTAGACCACGACCGTGATAATCGGCGATAGCGTCAGACGCTCCGACAGAAGCCACACCGCAAAGGTACTGACGAATTGCAGGACCGTGCTGCTGGCCGGGTCGCGTACATACGCGCTTGCGACCATATACAGCCGCGCCAGCACGTAGCCTGCTATCACGCTCCCCATGGCTGCGACCAACAAGACCGGCGCGTCGCCGACAATGCTGAACGACCCAATGGCAGCTGCGACGGCAGCGCGGTAGATCAGCAGCGCGGTTGCGTCGTTGAGCAGGCTCTCGCCCTGCAAGACAAACCCGATCCGCCGCGGAATCCGCAATGACGCAGCACTTCGTTGGCGGCAACCGCATCGGGCGGCGCCACGATCGCACCGAGTGCAATCGCGGCGGCGATCGGCAAACCGGCAAAGCGCCATCCCAGGAACGCGACCGCCGCCGTCGTCAGCACGACCGCAACCACGGCCAGCGAAGCAATCGGAATGGCGTTGCGGCGCAAATCGCGCGGCGAGGTGTCAAAGGCGGCGTCGAGCAGCGCCGGCGCCACGAACAGCGCCAATGCGAGCTCCGGCTCGATTCGGATCTGCGGAGTGAATGGCAGGAAGGTGAGACCCGCACCCGCGATCGCGAGCCAGGTTCGTGAGGATGACTGCTGCGAGGAGCAGCACCAGAATCCACTCAAACATCAGCATGGGCGTCCTCCGCAGGCAGCCAGCGATCTGCCAAGCGTAACCAGCAGAACCACGGCCCTGTTGATCCATCCCGCCGGACCATCGGACCGAAGCCGCCAGCATTTGGCGCGACCCAGGCCGTCGATCTCCATAACCTATCCTTGTTCCTAATAGTCTCAGGACGAGGCTTCGACTCCCCGCTCAGCACGATGAACTCGCTCCGATGCGAGGTTTCCGTCGATCAATGGATCCCGAAACGTCTGAAATGGGTTTCGCGCCGGTTCTGCGGTGTCCGCGACACGAGATGTGAGGGGCGTCGTGCGGCGATCAAGCATTCATCTTGCCGCAAATCGCTACTCCTCACTCTGCGCAAGTCTCCGTTTCAGGCGGGGCGCCGCGAAATCGAGAAAGGCGCGCAGCTTCAGCGGCAACAGTCCCTGACCCGCATAGACGAGACTGACTGGCCAGGGCGCCGGCTCGAACTTTCGGAGTGTACGCGCAAGCGTGCCGGCTCGCAGCGCGCTCGCGGCCTGGTACGAAAGCACGCGTGTGATCCCGACTCCCGCAATGGCTGCATCGATGGCCGCTTCGGCGGTGTTGACGACGAGGCGCGAATGGATCGCGACCAATGTGGTGGACTTGCCCACTGCAAATCTCCAGCCGTCTGGAGACGCCAGTCCTTCGAAAGTGATGCAGTCGTGGGTGGTGAGCTCGCCCGGGCTTCTTGGCGTGCCTCTCTCAGCGAAATAGGCGGGACTCCCGCAGACCACGTGGCGGATTGCGCCAACGCGCGTCGCAACAAGACCGCTGTCCGGCAACTCGCCGATCCGAATGGCGAGATCGATGTCGTCTTCCTGCAGATTGACCACGCGATCGGCCAGAGCGATCCGGATGTCGATGTCCGGGTAGGCTTTGAGGAACTCGATCGCGACGGGCAAGACATGCAGGCGACCGAACACGATCGGCGCGGTGATGATCAGGTCGCCTCTCGGAGCGATGTATTCGCCCGCCGCGGCGCGCTCGGCTTCACCGATGTCTTCGAGAATGCGCTTGCAGGCGACAACGTAGGATCGGCCAGCATCGGTGAGGGTGAGGCGCCGGCTGGTCCGATTGACCAGCCGTATCCGCAGATGCGCCTCAAGCTCGGAGACCTTTCGGCTGACGGTCGCGAGCGGCATGCCGAGCTTGCGGGACGCCGCCGAAAGGCTGCCAGCTTCGACCACCGCAAGCAGGGTTGACATCGATTGGAGCCGATCCATC
>DASUPI010000276.1:0-4363 GCA_036281135.1 Rhodoplanes sp.
ATCATCACCACCCAGCGCCGTATTCCCGTCGAGGAGTTCTTCGCCGGCCTGTTCGAGACCGCGCTTGCGCCCGACGAGATCATCACCAAAGTGAGTTTTCCGCTCGCCAAAAAGGCGGCGTATCAGAAATTCCGCAATCCCGCCTCGCGCTACGCGATCGTCGGCGTGTTCGTGGCCAAGCGCCCCTCCGAAGTGCGCGTCGCCGTCACCGGTGCGGGGACCTCGGGCGTGTTCCGCGTGCCGGAATTCGAGCAGGCGCTGAAGGCGCGCTTCTCGCCGAAGGTTCTCGAAGGCTTGAGCGTGCCGGCCGACGGCCTGTCGAGCGACCTGCACGCGAGCGCCGAATACCGCGCCCATCTCATCGGCGTGCTCGCCCGCCGCGCGGTGGCGGCGGCTGCGAAGCAAGAGTCGAGATGATCTTCGAGGCGGGATTCCGCCACATGTACTGACTTGTATTGCAGGCGAGCTAAGGCTCCACGATCGACACCACGATAGGAGGCTCTTATGCTGCTCGATACTTTGCCCGGATGGCTGCTGCGTCCGCTCGTGGAACTGGTGAACGAGTGGGACTGGCTCGGCCGGAAGGTCAACGCGGCGGTCATCAACAGCGTGGTCAATGTGTGCCGGCACCGGCCACACCCCTGGAGCACCGTGCACGACTACGTGTCGTGGACCTCGCTCACTGACCAGCGATGGAGCGCGCGGCATCTTCCGGCAGTCGATATTCCGGGTCTGCCGGCCCCCGAAGCGCTTGCTCCGCTGTTTCAGCGACGACCGGGCGGCCAAGTCTCTTGCCGAAAATCGACCTGCCTCTTTCCATCCTTCGCACAATATCTCACCGACAGCTTCATCCGCACCCGCATGCCGAACAAGAGCAAGCACGAGGACGAGGATTTACGGCGGCAAAATACGTCGAACCATCAGATCGACCTTTGCCCGTTGTACGGACGGACTGCGGCACAAACGGAAGCCCTGCGCCTGAAGAGCGAGAAGCGCGGCGAACGTGGGCGGTTGAAGACACAGCGGATCGGTGAGGAAGAGTTCGCACCGTATCTGAAGGACGGTGGCCGAACGAAAAACGAGTTCGAGAGCCTCGACGAGCCGCTCGGGATCGACAACGTCGCCGATCCGGATCAATTAGCACACATTTTTGCGTTCGGCGGCGATCGCGTCAATTCGGCGCCACAGGTCGCGATGATGAACACGTTGTTTCTGCGCGAGCACAACCGAATCGCCGGCGAGATTGAACGGCGCAACGAAGGATGGGACGACGAGCGCGTCTTCCAAACCGCCCGTAATATCGCCATCGTGCTGTTCATCAAGATCGTCGTCGAGGAGTATATCAATCACATTGCGCCGACGCCCTTACGATTCCGGGCCGATCCCGCGGTCGCGTGGAACGCGCCCTGGAACAAGCCCAACTGGATCACCACCGAATTCAGCTTGTTATACCGTTGGCATTCGCTGATCCCGGATACGATCAGCTGGAACGGAACTGACTATGCGGTCGGCAGCACCATCATGGACAATCGGCCGCTGATCGGTGCCGGCCTCGCGCGTGCGTTCGCGGACATGAGCGCGCAGCGCGCTGCGCGACTCGGTCATTTCAACACGGCCGAGGCGCTGCTCGGGTTCGAGATGCTCGCCATCGCGCAGGGCCGCCGGTGCCGGGTCGCGCCCTATGCCGATTACCGAGCCTATGTCGGATTGCCACGACCGCAGCGTTTCGAGGATGTGTCGGCCGATCCATCCGTGGTCGCCTTTCTGAAAAACGTCTACAAGTCGCCCGATCAGATCGAGTTCTATGTCGGCCTGTTCGCTGAGGATACGGTCGAGAATTCGCCGCTTCCCCAGTTGATCCTGCGCATGGTGGCGGTGGACGCGTTCTCGCAGGCTCTGACCAATCCATTGCTGTCCGAGCACGTTTTCAACAAGGACACCTTCACGCCATTTGGCCTCGACATGATCGAGAGCACCCATACACTGCGCGACATCCTGGCTCGGAATAGTCCGACGTCTCTTGGTAATGCACGGATCAGCCTGACTCAGGCGGAGTGGCAATACCAGTGGTGAACGACCCTCGTGATGAGGCTACGGTGATACGGCTCCGACGGATCTTTGTTTCACTGGAAATCGAAATTGCGTGGCGGCGCTTGCGTTGTACCGGTTGCTGCAGAGTTTGATTGGCGGTCGAAGATGGTTCAGATCGCGCCGCTTCCCGTCTCCATCGACGAAACGCTCGATCTGCTCGCGCGCGCAAACTATCTCGCCGACCGCGCGCTTGCGACCGTGCTGTTTCTTGCGCTGCGCTTGGGGCGGCCGCTGTTCGTGGAAGGCGAGGCGGGCGTCGGCAAGACCGAAATCGCCAAGGTGCTGTCCGCGACGCTCGGGCGGCGGCTGATCCGCCTGCAATGCTATGAGGGCCTCGATGTCGCGGCGGCGGTGTACGAGTGGAACTATGCCGCGCAGATGATCGCGATCCGCCTCGCCGAAGCGGAGGGCACTGTCGATCGCGCCCGGCTTTCGCACGACATTTTCTCCGAGCAGTATCTGATCAAGCGGCCGCTGCTGCAGGCGCTCGAGCCGGACACCGCGGGCCCGCCGGTTCTGCTGATCGACGAGCTCGACCGCACCGACGAGGCGTTCGAGGCGTTCCTGCTTGAAGTGCTCGCCGACTTCCAGGTCACGGTGCCGGAAATGGGCACGGTGAAGGCCGCGCATCCGCCGCTCGTCGTCATCACCTCCAACCGCACGCGCGAAATCCACGACGCGCTCAAGCGGCGCTGCCTCTATCACTGGATCGATTATCCGAGCGCCGAGCGCGAGCTCGCGATCGTGCGCGCCAAGCTGCCCGGCATCGCCGCGCGGCTGTCGGCGGAGATCGTGCATGTGGTGCAGGCGCTGCGCCGGCAGGATCTGTTCAAGGCGCCCGGCGTCGCCGAAACGCTCGACTGGGCCGCCGCGCTGGTCGAACTCGATGCGGTCGCGCTCGATCCCGCGACCGTCTCCGACACGCTCGGCGTGCTGCTGAAGTATCAGGACGACATCGCCCGCATCCAGGGCTCGAAGGTGCAGGCGCTGATCGACCAGATGCGCGCGGAGCTGAAGGCGGCGGCGGAGTAGCGGGTCTGTCCTCGGTGAGTTCCAATAATGTCAGATGATGTTGATTCGGTTGTTGCGTATTGCAGGGAAAACAGAAGGGTTTGCCCTGTTCCACAGCGGTGGAACGAATTCTATGAGCTCTTGCCGGCTAAGCGTCGAGGAGGCGTCGGTTATGAACCGGCTGTACCTTTGATTCTCTCAGCTTGGTGGGAAACGTCCGATCGCGACAAGCGTCAGCGATTGGAAGTGCACATTCGTTGGGCGCACCAGTATGGCGTACTTGAAACAATAGACGCCTTCCTGCGCTCGTTGCCGGAAAGTGACTGGCATCATGCAGACTGAAATAGCTCGTGAGTGAGGGGGGAGGGTAGGGGAGGGGGCGAGCGATGACGTTGAAGGCCAATAAAAGCACCCCCACCCCTAACCCCTCCCCACAAGGGGAGAGCGGTGGCGGCCCCGGCCGCCTCGCCGACAACATCGTGTATTTCGCCCGCACGCTGCGGCGGGCCGGTTTGCCGGTCGGGCCGGGCGCGGTGATCGATGCGCTCAATGCGCTGCAGGCCGCAGGCCTCTCCAGCCGCGCGGACGCCTACTGGATCCTGCACGCCGTCTTCGTGAAGCGCCACGAACATTCGCTCGTGTTCGACCAGGCGTACCGAATCTTCTTCCAGCGGCGCGGCTATCTCGACCAGCTCATCGCGATGATGTCGCCCCTCGCGCCGGGCGCGCCCGCCGCCGCGCCGAAGCCGGCCGCCGCCCGCGTGCAGGAGGCGCTGTTCGCCGATGTGAAGGACAGGCTTGCCCGCGAGGAACGCGAAAGGGAGATCGCAGGCCGGCTCACCGCCTCCGACCAGGAAGTTCTGCGCAGGAAAGATTTCGCGCAGATGAGCGCGGCCGAGATCGCCGCCGCCCAGGAAGCAATCAGGCGGCTCGCGCTTCCGCTCGACGAAGTCAAGGCGCGGCGGCTCGTCCTCGACCGCCGCGGCCATCGCCTCGATTTGCGGCGTACGCTGCGCGCGAGCATGCAGGCGGGCGGCGCGTTCATCGACCTGAAGCACCTCGGTCTGCGGACGCGCATGCCGCCGCTGGTCGCCCTCCTCGATATTTCCGGCTCGATGGGCGAGTACACGCGGCTCTTCCTGCATTTCCTCCACGCGGTCACCGATGCGCGCCAGCGCGTGCACTCGTTCCTGTTCGGGACGCGGCTCACCAATGTCACTCGCGCGCTGAAGACGCGGGACCCGGACGAGGCGCTCGCGGC
>DASUPI010000277.1:0-3393 GCA_036281135.1 Rhodoplanes sp.
TGACCGTTCGGACCGAAGGCCCCGTAGACCTTCGGCTACCGCCGAACTTCCGGCGGGCCGGCCCGATCAACCGAACGGTCGGGACGATGGTTGGTTCCGAGCGCCGCGGCCGCTTCGGGCGCACGGGAGCAAAGGCATCGGCTTCCAGCCGCACACATAGGCGCGAACTTCGGAAACACCAAATCCGCCGAGCCGGAACGGGGTCCGACGGCGGACATAAACGTCACCTTGCTCGGGCGGCTTCGACGATCGCAATGGCGGCCCGGAATGCGGCGTCTATATCTAAATGCGTGGTGTCGAGCAAGTGCGCGTCGGGCGCGGGCGCGAGCGGGGCGACGGCTCGCGTCGTGTCGCGTTGGTCGCGCCGCACGATGTCGGCGAGAATGTCCGCCTCGCTGACGCGCTGGCCGTTCCCGCAAAGCTCGCGGAACCGGCGGTGCGCGCGCGCCTCCGGCGTGGCGGTGACGAAAATCTTCACCTCCGCATCCGGGCAGATCACCGTGCCGATGTCGCGACCGTCGAGCACGGCGCCCGGGGGCTGCGCGGCGAAATCGCGCTGGAACGCGAGCAGCGCCTTGCGTAACTCGGGAATCGCGGAGACGATCGACGCGGCTTCGCCGATCGCATGGCTCTTCAAGCCGTCGTCGAATGCCGCGGGATCGAGCCGCCGGGCGGCCTCGACCGCACGCGCGTCATCGTCGAGCGGGTGACCGGCGTCGATGAGCGCCTTCGCGACCGCGCGATAGATCAGGCCGGTGTCGAGATGGCGCAGCGCGTAATGCTCGGCAAGACGCTTGCCCAGCGTGCCCTTGCCGGAGGCGGCAGGCCCGTCGATGGCGATGATCATCCGAGATCGCCCCCCAACCCGCGCAGCGCTTCCACAAATCCCGGAAAACTCGTGCCGATGAATGACGCATCGTCGACCGCGACCGGCTTCTCGCTCGCCAGCCCCATCGTGAGCGCCGCCATTGCGATGCGGTGATCCATATGGGTCGAAACGAGGCCGCCGCCGTCGACGCGCCCGCGCCCGTGCACGATCAGATCGTCGCCGGCGATCTCGACCTCGACGCCGTTCACCCGGAGCATCGCCGCCGTCGCGGCGAGCCGGTCGGATTCCTTGACCCGCAGCTCCTTCAACCCGCGCATGATGGTCGTGCCCTCGGCAAAGGCGGCGGCGACGGCGAGGATCGGATATTCGTCGATCATCGAAGGCGCCCACGCGGCCGGCGCCTCGACGCCGCGCAGGGCCGACGAGCGCACCCGCAGGTCTGCGAGTTCCTCGCCCCCCTCGCTGCGCCGCTCCAGAGTTTCGACCGCCGCGCCCATCTCGACGAGCGTCGTCAAGAGGCCGGTGCGCAGAGGATTGGTCAGCACGCCGGCGAGAATCAGTTCGGAGCCCGGCACGATCAGCGCGGCGACCAGCGGGAAGGCGGCCGAGGACGGGTCCGCCGGCACCGCGACCGGAGCGGGGACGAGCTCGGGCTGGCCCGTGAGCGTGATCCGGCGGCCCTGCGCGCCGTCCGGCTCGACCGTCAGCTCGGCCCCGAAATGCGCGAGCATGCGCTCGGTATGGTCGCGCGTCGCCTCCGCTTCGATCACCGTGGTCGCGCCCGGCGCGGCTAGGCCGGCGAGCAGCACCGCCGATTTCACCTGCGCCGAGGGCACGGGCGTTCGGTAGACGATCGGGATCGGGTCGCGCGCGCCCGCGAGCGTGATGGGGAGGCGGTCGCCTTCCTCCGCCGCGACCACCCGCGCTCCCATGCGAAGAATCGGTTCGAGGATGCGCTTCATCGGCCGACGGCGCAGCGAGGCGTCGCCGTCGAAGGTCGCGGTGATCGGGCACCCCGCGACCGCCCCCATGACCAGCCGGCAGCCTGTTCCGGAATTGCCGAAATCGAGTGCGGCGGACGGAGCGGCAAAGCCGGCCACGCCGACGCCGTCCACCTGCCACGTCCCATCGCTGCCGCGTTCGACGCGTGCGCCGAGCGCGCGCATGGCCCGCGCCGTGTTGATGACGTCCTCGCCCTCGAGGAGTCCGGTGATGGCGGTGCGGCCGACCGTAAGGGCGCCGAGGATCAACGCGCGGTGCGAAATCGACTTGTCGCCGGGCGCACGCAGGCGACCTTTCAGCGGTCCGGCGCGGCGGGCGGTGACGGCGGTTCGTGGGCTCGGCGCTGACATCGTGAGGACCAGATCAGGCGCGACCTCTTAACGGGCTTTTCCCGGTGCGCCCACAGAAATCTTCCGCGATCGTCTGGCTCGGGTGTAGGCGCATCGCCTTCGCCATCTGTGGCGATCGAATTGAATTCACACGGGTTGTGCCTGGCTGGACCGCGTATTCTCGGTGCGCTTTGCACGGCCCAGCTTGGAAATAGACAAAGGGCTCGCAATTCGGCGCAGGCCGACCCACATAGCGCGGGGTTCCCCAGCGATTGCGGCGACCCGGTTTCTCCCGATCCGGAGGCTGTCCAAGCTCCCCGCCCGCACGGGCCGGCGCTATTGACACCGGGCGCGCAAGCCGCCAAGGGGAGGTCGCTTTTCAACCTGCCGCAAGGAATTCCGACCGTGGCGAAACCCGAGCTCGGCACGAAACGCCTCTGCGCCTCGTGCGGCGCGAAGTTCTACGATCTCAACCACGATCCGATCGTCTGCCCGAAATGCGGCACGGTGTACGAAGTCGCGCCGGCGCCGACGCGCGGGGGCCGTCCGGAGGCGGCCGCGCGCCCCGTTCCGCAGGAAGCGGAACTGCCGGAGACCCAGGAGGCGGAATTCATTTCGCTCGAGGAGGCTGACGCCGAGGCGCAAGGGAAGAAGGAAGGGATCGGCGGCGAAGAGATTCCCGACGTCGAGGAGGAGGTCGAGATGGACGAGAGCCTCGACGACGCCGCCTTCATCGAGGAAACCGAAGAGGAAGACGCCGACGTCTCGGAAATCCTCGGCGGGGATATCGAGGACGAGGAGGAGACTTGATCCGGGGTTCCGCGACCGGTAATCATTCGGGTTGGATGCGACTGCCGGTCGGTCGGCCGTTTCATTCTCTTAATCCCAACCTCCGACGCCGTTTCCCTGGAGGGGCCATAGCTCAGTTGGGAGAGCGCTTGAATGGCATTCAAGAGGTCGGGGGTTCGACTCCCCCTGGCTCCACCAAACTGCTCACCACGGCTACGCCGTTCAGGTGATTGCGTCACATCCGCGCTCCTCTCTTGGCTTGGCCGCCCGCCCCGCACATAAGCCGGGGCGGTCAAACGGGATCATTGATGCGGTGGCGACAGTTCTGGTTATCGGCGCGAGCAAAGGGATCGGCCTTGAAACCGTGAAGGCGGCGCTCAAGGCGGGCCACACCGTGCGGGCGCTGGCGCGGTCGGCGGGCGGGATCGCGGTCGAGCACGAGAG
>DASUPI010000278.1:0-4417 GCA_036281135.1 Rhodoplanes sp.
GCGCGAGCAGCGCATCGCGTCCGCAGACGCGCTCTCCGCGCCCGCGCACAGGCGCTCCTACAGTCCGAGTTTCGCCTTTAGGAGCTCGTTAACCGTCTGCGGATTCGCCTTGCCGCCCGAGGCTTTCATCACCTGGCCGACAAACCAGCCGATCAGCGTCGGCTTCGCCTTGGCCTGCGCCGCCTTGTCCGGGTTCTTGGCGATGATCTCGTCGACGATCGTCTCGATCGCGCCGAGATCGGTCACCTGCTGCAGCCCGCGCGCGGCGACGACCGCGCGCGGATCGCCGCCCTCGCTCCATACGATTTCGAACAGGTCCTTGGCGATCTTGCCGGAGATCGTGCCGTCTGAGATCAGGTCGAGGATCGCCCCGAGCTGCTCGGCGGAGACGGGCGAAGCCGCGATCGACTGTCCTTGCTTGTTGAGACGGCCGAACAACTCGTTGATCACCCAATTCGCCGCCGTCTTGGCGTCGCGCATCGAACCGTCCGGCCGCTTCGCCACCTCTTCGAAGAAGTCGGCGCTGTCGCGCTCGCCCACCAGCACGCCGGCGTCATAGGCGGAGAGCCCGTAGTCGCGCATGAACCGCGCCTTCTTCTCGTCCGGCAGTTCGGGCAGGTCGCGCGCGAGCGCATCGACATAGGCCTGGTCGAATTCGAGCGGCAGGAGATCGGGGTCGGGGAAATAGCGGTAGTCGTGCGCCTCCTCCTTGTTGCGCATCGAGCGCGTCTCGCCCTTCGCCGCGTCGAACAGCCGGGTTTCCTGTTCGATCGCGCCGCCGTCCTCGAGAATGCCGATCTGCCGGCGGGCCTCGTATTCGATCGCCTGGCCCATGAAGCGCAGCGAGTTGACGTTCTTGATCTCGCAACGGGTGCCGAGCGGCTCGCCGGGCTGGCGCACCGAGACGTTCACGTCGGCGCGCAGGCTGCCCTTTTCCATGTCGCCGTCGCAGGTGCCGAGATAGCGCATGATCGTGCGCAGCTTGCCGACATAGGCCTTGGCCTCTTCGGCCGAGCGCAGGTCCGGCCGCGACACGATCTCCATCAGCGCGACGCCGGACCGGTTGAGATCGACGAAGGACATCGCCGGGTGCTGATCGTGCAGCGACTTGCCCGCATCCTGTTCGAGGTGCAGCCGCTCGATCCCGACATGGACGGTCTCGCCGTCCGGCATGTCGACGATCGCCTCGCCCTCGCCCACGACCGGCGACTTGTATTGGCTGATCTGGTACCCCTGCGGCAGGTCGGGATAGAAATAGTTCTTGCGGTCGAACACGGATTTCAGGTTGATCTTCGCCTTGAGGCCAAGGCCGGTGCGGATCGCCTGCCGCACGCATTCCTCGTTGATCACCGGCAGCATGCCCGGCATCGCCGCGTCGACCAGCGAGACATGCGCATTGGGCTCGCCGCCGAATTCCGTTGCGGCGCCCGAGAACAGCTTCGCCCGCGAAGTCACCTGCGCATGCACCTCCAGGCCGACGATGATTTCCCAGTCGCCGGTCGCGCCCTTGATCAGCTTGCTTTTGGTCGCGCTGCGCACGGCTTCATTCATGACTGCACCCGGCATTTGCGTTCGCTCGATCGAGAGCTATGGGGCTTGAGCGGAGCGGTCAAGCCTGGCGGCGCTTCGTTCGCCGTTCATCGCGCCGGAACGATGCGTGCAACGTCGCGCCGCCGTGAGCGCAGCAGCCGCGGTTCACTCGGCTTTGCCGAGCAGCGCCTCGACGATCGCGTCCCATTCGATCTCGATGCGGCCGCTGGCCGGCGAACGACCGGCGCGGGCGTACCAGTATCGCGCATTGCCGAGATCGCCTTCGACCCGATGCTGATAGGCATGCACCCAGGCGGCGTCGGCGCCCTCGTCGCTCTGCGCGATCGCATGCGCCTTGTTCCAGTCGCCCTTCGCCGCCCACCAGAGCGCCGCGAGCGCAAGGGAAATTCCTCGGGGCGGCTCTCGATCAGCGCGGGAATCTTTAAAGCACGGCAAATCCAACCCCCAATATGGTGCGGCGGGATCAGTAAGGCCCGGCGCAAGCTGCACCGTGCCCTTCAGGAAGCCGATCAGCGGGCGCCGACTTGAGACTCTGGGCACGGCAGCCACTCCTTGATCCCTGTCCCATCGATTTGACGCGCTCCCGAAGCTATCAACCGCAGCGCTGCACCGCCAGGGACGCACGGCGCGGCGGATCATCGCCAAGGGTGCACGACCATGCTGAACGCGACCTCACGCGATTGTTTCCCAACACGCGTGCGGATAAGCTCCCTTGCTCGAATTGCAGAGGCGAAATGGACAAAGGCGCACTCACGATCTCGATCGACCTCGAACTCGCCTGGGGCGTCTGGGATCGGCTGACACCGGACGACCTGCGGATGGCGGAGACCGCCGAGCGCCCGATCTGCGCGGCGCTGATCGAGCTGTTCGATCGCCATAGCGTGCCGGTCACCTGGGCGATGGTCGCGGCGCTGCTCGACGAATCCAGCGCGAAGCAGAGGCCCGGGCCCGTTCGTTGCTGGTACGCCCCGGACGTGGTCGAGCAGATCGTGCGGGCGAAAGCGGGCCACGAGATCGGCAGCCATGGCGGCCGGCATATCGACCTTGCCGCCGCCGACGCGACACCGGCCGCCGACGATCTTCTGTTCGCCAAGGAAACGCACCGCAACGCCGGCCTGCCGTTTCAATCCTTCGTCTTCCCGCGCAACCGGATCGGCAATCTGGCTGCGGTGGCGCAAGCCGGGCTGCGCGTCTTCCGCGGCCGCGACATCGGCTGGACCAGCGCAGCCCACCGCGCCGGCCGCTGGGCCGCCAAGGCCGCCAACCTCGCCGACAAGATGCTGCCGATCCCGCCGCGCTCCGTCACGCCGCATGCGCAGGCCGACCTGATCGACCTGCCCGGCTCCATGCTCCTGATCGGCCGCAATGGCGCGCGCCGGTTCGTGCTGCCGGCGGTCACGCGCGCGAAGCTGTCGATGGGGCTCGCCCACGCGATCAGCACGGGCGGCGCGTTCCATCTCTGGTTCCACCCGTCGAACTTCTATTATCGGCGGCAGGAGCAATTCGACACATTGGCCTGGTTCCTCGCCCTTGCCGCCGACGAGGCGGGCCGTGGCCGCATCGAGATCGTCCCGATGGGATCGTATGCAACGCCCCTGCCCTCTGCGCCGCACGCGGGCTCTCCAGTGCGCCGACCCGAGAGAGCGCCGCCCGCGACCGCACCGGCAGGCTGACCAAGCTCAGCGCCGCGCGATCGCGATCAGGTGGCCCGCGAACGCCCTGCCCCATTTGCTGTCGGACAGCATCGTTTCATGCGGCATGGTCTGCCGCGCGACCGTCCGCGCGAGGCCGTGGGAGAGCTTATGGAGCGCCCGCAGCGGTGCGAACATCGCTCCACGCAAGACCACTTGCGAGAACCCCGCCTTGCGGAGTCTTGCTTCGATCGATGCGGGCGTTTCGAATTCGACATGGTAGCGCGGCGCGATCCCGCGCAGGCGCGCCGCCATTGCGCGTAGCTCGACGAACTGGCGGAATCCGTCCAACGCCCATTTGTTCACATAGGTGCCAAAATAGGTTCCGCCCGGTTTGAGCACGCGCGCGATTTCCCCGTGGCCCGCTTCGTTGTCGGCCGCGTCGAGATAGCGGAACACCTCGATGGCGTAGACGAAGTCGTACGACGCATCGCCCGCCGCGAGCTCCAGCACCGAGCCGTCGGACACAAGTCCCGCCGGCACGTGTTCGGCGGCGAGACGACGCATCTCTGCGCTCGGCTCGATGCCGGTCACATTGAAGCCCGCGGCCAGCAAGCGCGCCATGTAGACGCCGACCCCGCATCCGATGTCGAGACAAGTCGCGTGCTCGGGCAGTTCCGCCACGCATTGCGCCCAGGCCCGGTCGATCAGATGGCGGCCGTAGCGGAACGGAGAGTCGAACACATCGTCGCCGCCGTACTCGGCGGCGAACATGCCGGCCGTCTCGTCGTGAACCTCGACGGCCCGCCGGCGCGACCAGTCGGCGTCCGGCGTCATTACGCCCACCATCGATCCGGCGCAAACCGGCCGGCCTGCGCCTCGATCGCGGCGGCGAGCGAGAACAGCGTCTCCTCGTCGAACGGCCGGCCGATGAGTTGCAGGCCGAGCGGCAGGCCCTGCGCGTCGAGGCCGCCGGGGACCGAGATGCCGGGCAGCCCGGCCATGTTCACCGTCACGGTGAACACGTCGTTGAGATACATCTCGACCGGATCGCCCGAGGATTTCTCGCCGATGGCGAAGGCCGCCGACGGCGTCGCCGGCGTGAGAATGGCGTGAACGCCGCGCGCGAAGCAGTCCTCGAAATCGCGCTTGATCAATGTGCGCACCTGCTGCGCCCGCAGATAATAGGCGTCGTAATAGCCGGCCGAGAGCACATAGGCGCCGATCATGATGCG
>DASUPI010000279.1:0-2202 GCA_036281135.1 Rhodoplanes sp.
CGCGACGCCCGGATCCGCAAGCCGAAATCCGTTCACCCAGGCGACTTCCGGAAACAGCCGGAGAACCTGGCGGAACGACAGGACAATGCCGATCACAAGCACGCCGATGATCAGCCCGTTCAAGCCGGGATTGGCGAGGAAGGCCGCCCAGATCTGGCGATGCAGAATGATGACCAGGAGGCCGCCGAGCACCAAAAAGACGAGCATCCGGAACAGGTAGATGCGGGGCGAGGAGACCTGGAACGGGTCGATGTCGCGTTCGGACTGCATGGATCGAGCTTCCGCGGAATCAGGTTCGACGAGGATAGCATTGCGACCAATATGCCACAGCCAAACCACACAATTGGAGCGTTTTCATTGCGGCCGAGCGCCGCTTGAACGTTATTGTGTTGATGCTCAGCCGGCTGCCTTGTCGTGACCGCCGCTTGGCCGCAATGTCGCTGCAATTGTCGGCGGAACACGCGGCGCACCCGTTGGGCAGTCGCCCTGCGACTCACTTAGCCCGGAGCGCTTTTCGCATGACCGTCGGCTCGGCCGGATCGAGACGTCCCGCGTCCTCGGCCGATCGGTCGAGCGAGTTCCTGCGCGCGCCCGCGGTAAGAGCGGCTGCGATCGTCGCCGCCGGCTCCGCCGCAATGATCATCGGGGCCTATTTTTTTCAGCACGTGCTGAAGATCCCGCCTTGTCCGCTGTGCCTTGAGCAGCGCATCCCGCATTGCCTCGCGGCGCCGCTTGCGCTTATCGTCGCGGTGCTGGCGGCGAAGGGCGCGCCCCGCATGCCAGTGGCGGTAGGATTCGCCGCGCTCGTGCTCGCGCTGCTGACGACCGCCAGCATCGGCGTCTACCATTCGGGCGTCGAGTGGCGCTGGTGGCCGGGTCCCGCCGACTGCACGGGCGAGATCGCGAACTTCGGAACGGCGGGAGGCAATCTGCTCAAGCAGATGCAGACGGCCGTGGTCGTGCGCTGCGACGATGTGCAGTGGCGTTTCGCGGGTCTGTCGCTCGCCGGCTACAACGCGCTGTTCTCGTTCGCGCTCGCCGTGATCGCCGGCTGGGGCCTCGTGCGAACGGTCAAACGGCCGCAATGAGACCGCAAGCGCGGGCGCGCTTGCCAGCACCCGAGCGGTCTGCGCGCGCCGAAAGGCCGTGTCGGCGGGGCGAGCCCGCGTCGTTTCACGCATGCGGTTCCACCAGGCGGCGGGGCGTCGCCGCAAGACGCTTGTTGACGTGCACCATGAAGGCGGTCGCAAACAGCGGCGTCGCCAGATTGACGATCGGGATCAGCACGAAGGCGGCGATGAGCAGGCCCGCCGAGAAGATTTCCCACCGGCGCGCGCGCCACAGCGCCTTGGCGGTATGGATCGGGTGCAGGCGCAGTGCCGCGATGAGGAAATACTCGCGACCGAGCAGATAGGCGGTCGCGAGGAAGAAGATGACGGCGCCGAGCCCCGCGACCAGCAGGAAGGGCAGACAGCACAGATAGATCGCGACGGCGAGCAGGGCGGTCTTGACCGCCTCGATGAGTGCGTAGCCGAGCGGGACGGGAACGCCCGGCGGATCATTCGGATAATAGGTGCGTTCGACTTGGCCGGCGATGTCGTCGGCGAAGAAGCCCGCCACCAAAGAGGTGACCGCGGGCATCAGAAAGATCGCGCCGGCGAACAGGCCGAGCCCGAGCGCGATCGCGATGATCCATCCGAGCACTGCGAGCGGGCCGTGCGCGGAAGGGCCGATCGCCCCGTCCATCCAGGTGAGGCCTTCGCCGCCGAGCCAGCTCAGCAGCGCGTACAGACCGAACGCGATCAGCGCCACGAGCAGGAGCGCAAGCCCCCCCGATTTGAACAGCACCACGCGGAACGGCGGCGACAGCATCTGCGACAAAGCTTTGTATGCGGCTTGGAGCATCGGGACCTCGTGCAGCTTGCGCGCATGACGTAGCGGTCCGCGCGACCCGCGGCAAGCGCGGGCGCGCCGCAGGGCGAGGCGATCGCCGCGTCCCGCATTCGCTCGACGCCGGCGTGATTTGCGGATGCGGCGTCATTGGGGCAAATTGCCGCCGTCACGGAGGGCCGTCTATCTCATGCCGCCATTGAACCGCCGTTCCTTTCTTGCCGGCGCAGCAATGCTCGCCTCCGCGCCGACAATGGCGTCGGCGCAGGGCGCGGGCGATGTCGACATCGTGGTCATCGGCGCGGGCGCCGC
>DASUPI010000280.1:0-6647 GCA_036281135.1 Rhodoplanes sp.
ACCCCCTGGTAGCCAGGGAGTCCGATCAGCTGATTCGACTGTCGACGGGAGCGCCGCCTACGCCGCCATCACCCGCTGTCCGCAATCACCGGAATGCTGTCCGCCTGCGCTGGAATCAGTGTCCGCGTTGCACCGGATTCCGCAGGTGAGGATGAAAGCGATGACTAGAATCAGCAAGGTCGTGACGATCGCCGCCACGGTAGTAGGTGCCGGAGTCGGAGGAGCGCTTGTCAAGAATTGGCTTTACATCGACCCGCGAGAGGTGGCGGCCAAGGAGGCGGTCGACATGCTTCGGCGCAACGGCTTGCCCCGCAAAGTAGACGAGTTCACGACGCTGGTCTCGGTCGATCAGCACAAGGCGACTATCATGCACACCTACCGCCTGGAGCAAGACTTGTCTCGCGCTGACAAGTCGCTGGTCATAGAGAGGGTGAAGCGGAGGGTGACCCAGATCGCGTGCAACTCTCCAATGAAAAAGAGCATCAACCAAGGCATAGGGTTTCGCTACACGTACTTCGACGGTAACATGAGTTATGTTGGAAATTTTGACATCCTCAGGAGCGACTGCAAAGCCTGACCACCTATGGCGGCTGCTGTCGGCCCACGGCGGACTAAAGGTCCCACGTATTTGATTTGTGGCCGGCACGAAAAGTGGAGTTACGCTTAAATTGGAGAGCGAGCTATGCAATGCCCCCTGTGCGGTGCGCCTGCGAAGGACATTACGGCTCGTGGTTTTGACGGGCGGTCAGTGCGCTGCCCTAATTGCGGCGACTACGATATCGCTGGCGGATATGACATGAGACTGGCCGAGCTTGATCTGGAGGGCCGCTTGCGCGTTCTCAAAAAAGCGAGGAGGTTTTTAACGGGCGGCACGAGGCCCTGCATCTCGAGCACCAGCTTTTAGCCTTATGGAGTTGCTGATTGCGACCGCAGAGGCAAGTGAGGGTGGACGAGCGTGCCCTACGTGCAGCGGCTCAAGACATCTTTACCTCACTCGGTCCCTTAAATGATCTTGGGGCTGAACTCAGCAACACCGTGGCGAACATCTACTACCGGTTTCATGTCATGTCGCAAAACATGGCCAATCCGGGCGACGCATTGGGCGTCAAGCCAGGCAAAGATATGCCTTCGAACTTTGTCAACCTCACCGTCGCGATGGGCACGGTGATGAATGAGTACAAATTTATCGCCAAGATGATCGGAAGCCTCCGGGAGGCGAGATCGCAAAGCTCAAGCATCGGCGATTTTCTAATCACTCATGCACTCGACGAGTTCAAGTATCACATCAAGAACGCCTACAAGAAATCACTGATCCGGCGTTCCATTGAGCGGCCGTTCTGCAAAGTTGATGAGATAACAGGGCTCTATGACCGCATGGTGCAAGTCCGCGGGGCAACTCATGAGCGATGACGCGCAGCAGTTGATCGCATGGTTCATTCTCCATTCTTGAGAGTCCGGAAATGGCACATCGCGTCGTTGGTCGGTCGGCGGCTTTCGGCGAGTTGCGGCTGTGGACGAGGGCATCTGTTGGCGAAGGCACGCAACTCCGCTTAGCTTACTTCGCCGTCCCGTAAGGGGGGCGGGGAATATTGGCGTGGGCGGCGCGCAGCGCCGCCGACCAGCGTTGGCGGAGATCCTGGAAATAGGGCTCGTCCGGCTCGATCCGGTAGGCCAGCTCCGCCGCGCAGGAGTCGCGCCGCGCGATCAGAATATCGATCGGCATGCCGACGCTAAGATTCGAGCGCATGGTCGAATCGACCGAGACCAGGCTGACCTTGAGCGCGTCGTAGAGATCGATATCGTAGGTCACGGCGCGGTCGAGCACCGGCTTGCCGTATTTGTGTTCGCCGATCTGCAGGTAGGGCGTGTCACGCGTGCACTCGATGAAGTTCCCCGCCTTGTACATCTGGAAGAGGCGCAGACGTCCGCTCTTGATCTGTCCGCCGAGCAGGAACGACAGGTCGAAACTGACGTCGGCGGCCTCGAGCGCTTCGCCTTCCAAGTGACGCAGCGTCCGGATCGCGCGCCCGAGCCGCTGCGCCGCCTGGAACATCGTGGGCGCATCGAGGAGGGTCTCGCGCTCCCCGGTCTCGGGGTTCTCCAGGCCTTCGTTGAGCATGCTGAGGACGGACTGGGTGAGCGACAGGTTTCCCGCCGAAGCGACCGCGATGATCCGCTCGCCCGGCACGGTGAACACGTGCAGCTTGCGGAAGACCGAGATGTTATCGAGACCGGCATTGGTGCGCGTGTCGGCGATCATGACGAGGCCGTCGCGCACGAGTATTCCGCAGCAATAGGTCATGGATTTGCACGACTCCGAAGTCCGGTGGCGGCGCATTTTGCGCAGCAATGCGCAAAACGGCAACCGGCTCGATGAGCCTTTCCTGTGTGGAAACGGCTAGCTCTGGGTCTGACGGAGCGCCTGATCGACATGGACGGCGACGGTGAGCTTCTCGCCGGCGCCGCCTAGGCGCGCGCCGCGCACGGGAGAGGCGCCGAGATAGTCGAGCCCGATCGCAACCCGCAAATGGGCTTCCGTCGTGCAGACGGAGTGGGTCGGATCGAACCCAACCCAACCGAGATCGGGTATGAACGATTCGACCCAGGCATGACTCGCACCCTCCGTCGTGACGCCGTCGTTGCGGCGGAAATACCCGCTGACATAGCGCGAGGGGAATCCCAGGCTGCGCGCCGCCGCGACAAAGATGTGGGCGAGGTCCTGGCATACGCCGCGCCGCATGGCAAAGGCCTCCGCAGCGGTGGTCGTGACATGCGTCGGGTCGGGGTCGTAGGTGACTTCTTCATGCAGTTCGCGAAGCAGCGCGTGCAGCATGTCCAGCCCGTGCCTGCTGTCGCTCGCGCGCAGACTGCGCGCGAAATCCTGGATCGCAAGGTCCGCATGGGTGAGGGCGGTCTCGCGCAGATACAGGCTTGGGGGGAAGCGCTCTACCGCGCCGTGCACGATCCCGTGCGTGTCCTGGGTCTCGATCTCGCCCGCCACCAGGACGCTCAGCTCGGTCAGCGGACCGGTGGCGGAGAAGGTGTGCATGATATTGCCGAACGCGTCCTCTTTCGCGTCGAGCCAGCAGTCCTCGGAGACCTCGATGCGCCAATTGATGACGTGCTGGCCTTCGTGCGGACGCGGTGTCATGCGCAACGCCTGGATCACCCGCGTGACCGGCATGTCGTAGCGATAGGCGGTTTCATGAGAAACGTGGATGCGCATCGCGGGCGTGCTTCGGTGGCGTTGGCGACGAGGTCACACCGGCGCCTCACATCAGGTATTGCCGGCTGATGGCGGCGCCGAGCTGATTGTTGTCCGCTATGAACTCTTCGATGAATTCATGCAAGCCGCTCTGGAAAATCTCCTCCATCCGGCTGTTCTGCAGCCGCGTTCTGATCGCCCGGGCCTGGCGCTGGGCCGGGCCCTGCCGGCCGTAGGCGGTGGCGATGGAATCGCAGTAGCGGACGAGATTGTCATAACAGCTTGCGAGCGACCGCGGCATTTGCGGATTGAGAATGAGAAGGTCGGCGATCAGCCAGGGCTTCAGCCCCTCCCGATACACCCAGTGATAGGAGGTAAGCGCGGAGACCGAGCGCAGGATCGCCGCCCACTGGTAGTAGTCGAGCGGTCCTCCGATGGGTGCGTCGGCCGGCAGGAGCAGGTGATACTTCTTGTCGAGGATGCGCGCCGTGTTGTCCGCCCGCTCCATATTGAGGCCGAGACGGGAGAACCAAAACATGTCGTTGCGCAGCATTGTGCGGAACGCCGAGCCGTCGAAGCGCAGCGAGGTCTCCTGCACCCAGCGCAGGAAACGCATGAACTCCTCCCGCGATCCCGGAGCATTGCCGAAACGCTTGAGCTCCAGCCAAGCGCCGTTGATGACGTCCCACATTTCGCTGGTGATGGCCGTGCGCACCGCGCGCGCATTGGTGCGGGCGAGCTCGATGCAATTGCAGATCGAGGACGGGTTCTGCGGCGCGAAGGCCAGAAACTCCATCACGCTCGCCTCGTTCGCCTCGGGGTAGCTCGCGGCGAAGGTGTTGCTGCAGCCGGCGGTCGCCAAGGCCGATTCCCACTCGTTGCGGGAGCCGACATAGGCGATCGGAAGCGCGGTCAGCCGCATCGTCACTTCGAGGATGCGGGCAAGGTATTCGGCGCGCTCGACATAGCGCGAAACCCAATAGAGATTGTCAGCGGTCCGCGACAGCATCAGCGGTCCAGCACCCAAGTGTCCTTGGTGCCGCCTCCCTGGCTGGAATTGACGATGAGCGAGCCGTTCTGCAGGGCGACCCGCGTGAGGCCGCCGGGAACGATTCTGATCTTGTCGCGCCCCGTCAGCACGAAGGGCCGCAGATCGATGTGCCGCGGGGCGACGCCCTTGTCGACGAAGGTCGGGCAGGTCGAGAGCGCCAATGTCGGCTGCGCGATGTAGTTGGTCGGATTGCCTTCGATCCGGGCGCGGAAGTTCGCGATCTCCGCCTTGCTCGCGGCGGGTCCGACCAGCATGCCGTAGCCGCCGGAGCCGTGCACGATCTTGACCACCAGTTCGGGCAGATGATCGAGCACGTAGGACAAGTGCTCCGGCTCGCGGCAGCGCCAGGTCGGCACATTGTTGAGGATCGGCTCCTCCGAAAGATAGAACTTCACGATCTCCGGCATGTAGCTGTAGACCGCCTTGTCATCGGCCACCCCGGTGCCGACCGCATTGGCGAGCGTCACCTGTCCGGCCAGATAGGCCGACATGAGGCCGGGAACGCCGAGCTCGCTGTCCGGGCGGAAGGCGAGGGAATCGAGGTAATCGTCGTCGACCCGCCGATAGATCACGTCGACCCGCTTCGGCCCCTCGGTCGTGCGCATATACACGATCCCGTTCTTGACCAGGAGATCGCGGCCTTCGACCAGCTCGATGCCGAGCTTGTCGGCAAGGAACGAGTGCTCGAAATAGGCGGAGTTGTACATGCCGGGGGTGAGCAGGACGACGGTCGGATCCGACGAGGCGGTGGCCGGCGCCACCGATTTCAGCGTCGCGAGCAGTTCGTCGGGATAGTTTTCCACGGGCGCGACGCGATAGCGCGAGAACAGGTCCGGGAACAGCCGCAGCATGATCTCGCGGTTCTCCAACATGTAGGAGACCCCCGAAGGCGTGCGGGCATTGTCCTCAAGCACGTAGAAGGTTTTCTCGTCGACGCGCACGATGTCGATGCCGGCAATGTGCACATAGACATTGTGCGGCACCTTCTGTCCGTTCATTTCCGGGCGGAACTGCGGGTTCTGGAAGACGAGGTCTTCCGGAATGATGCCGGCCTTGAGGATCGCGCGCGCGCTGTAGATGTCATTCAAGTAGAGATTGATCGCGCGCACGCGCTGTTCGAGACCGCGCTGGAGTATGTCCCATTCCGCCGAGGAGATGATGCGGGGAATGACGTCGAAGGGGATCAGCCGCTCGGTCGATTCGGCCTCGCCGTAAACAGCGAAGGTGATGCCGATCCGCCGGAACAGCAGCTCGGCCTCCTGGCACCGCTGTTCGAGCAGCTCGGGCGATTGGCTCTTCAGCCAGTCGTCGAGGATCGCATAGGCCGTCCGAACCTCGACGTCATGCCCGTTCATCTCATCGAAAGCGACCGGCATCACTTCCTCCAAGAGCCGACGAATCTGACTCGGCTTCCGCCAAACAACTCAATTTGCAAGCTTCAGGCCAGTTTTTCCTCAAAGGTAACAACGCCGGGGGGCCGTCTCGGGCTCCGGGGTCTGCCCAAGCTTTAGGCTGTTCCTGACCAGGACTGCGGCGCTGCGTCCGAACGCCAGGGCGCGGCGTGCTTGAGCCGGTCCGGTCACCGAGCTAGAGCAAACCCTAGCATGAGGCCGGCCCAATGACCGAAGAAAACCGGAACAACATCGCCGCCCAGCCGGAAGTCGCGGCGCCGTCGTCGTCGGCGGCCTCGGATGAAAGGGAGCCGCAAGCCCTGTTCGTTCCCGTCATCGTCACCGCCGCGCTGCTTGTGATCGGCAATGAAATCCTGTCCGGGCGCACCAAGGACAGGAATATCGGGCATATCGCCGAGGTCCTGACCGGGATCGGGATCGATCTGAAGGAGGTGCGGGTGGTCGTGGACGAGGAGCCGGCGATCGTCGCGGCGCTGAACGAGCTGCGCGCCCGCTATGACTATGTTTTCACCACCGGCGGCATCGGACCGACCCACGACGATATCACCGCCGACAGCGTCGCCGCCGCCTTCGGCGTGCCGCTCGACCATCATCCGCGCGCGGTTGCGCTGCTGCGCGAACGTCTGGGCGGCGGCGATCTTAATCCGGCGCGCATGCGCATGGCCCGCATTCCGCGCGGCGGCGCGCTGATCGAGAACAGGGTATCCGCCGCACCCGGCTTCTGGATCGGCAATGTGATCGTCATGGCGGGCGTGCCGGCGATCATGCAGGCGATGCTCGACGAGGTGAGGCCCAAACTGCGCACCGGGGCGAAGTTGATCGCCGAGACGGTGCGCGCCGATCTGCGCGAGGGCGATATCGGCAGCGAGCTGGCCGCCGTCGCCGCGGCCTATCCCGACGTGACGATCGGGAGCTATCCTTTCATGGACGAGGTGCGCGGCCCCAACACGAATGTGGTGCTGCGCGCGCGCGACCCGGA
>DASUPI010000281.1:0-6861 GCA_036281135.1 Rhodoplanes sp.
CTTGAACCCCAATTCCAAGAGGTATTTATGAATAATCTGGCGCTCGCACTCTACAACTCCTTTAAGCCCTGATTTCCTGGGGTTATAATCTGCGCACCACTACATATAGTTGGTGTCTGCATTAACCGGATAGGCAAGGAACAACGTTCTCAACCGCCACAATCGCCTGCTCTTTTGGTAAACCAGCGAATGCCGCGGCTGTGGCCTGCTCCAAAGCTTCTCTAACCTCCTTGACATGCCATTCGGTTGGTGGCCTTAGCGTGAGTTTGTCAGCCACGCTCTGCGGTCGCTGATCGGGCGTCTCCTGACCAAAAAAACGTCCTTTTGGAACGATTGAAGCAGCCGAAACATATTGTTTAGGGCTACTTCCTGCTGCTCTCCAACTTTTGAATTATCAAGACTGGCCAACGCCATTTTTGCTAGGAGCCTAGCCGTCCCCCGTGCGTCGCTACGACCATGCGAAGCCATAATCGGCATATTATGGGCCTCCTTCGCTAAGCTCGAATCGGAGTCATGATTTGGGGGTCCATGTCAACAACAGCTACAACATATCACCAGCTTTAAGATCGGCCCTGTAGCTTACGTCGAACAAACAAAGAACACTTCAGTATTTGACGCGACATTTTGCCGAAGGCACGTGCTTTTGACCGCGGTTGCCCACCGACGCGTAACCATGTCATTGCACCCATGGGTTTGGCATCGCGCACAGCCCCGCGGTGCGATAGGGTCAGTGGCCGCCCGCCGCCGCGTAGGCGCTTGCGCCCCAGACATAGATGCAGGAGAACAGGAACAGCCAAACCACGTCGACGAAATGCCAGTACCAGGCCGCGAATTCGAAGCCGAGATGCTGCTTGGGCGTGAACTGGCCGGCGAGCGCGCGCGCGAGGCAGACGATCAGGAAGATCGTGCCGATGATCACATGGAAACCGTGGAAGCCGGTCGCCATGAAGAAGGTCGCGCCATAGATGTTGCCGGAAAAGCCGAAGGTCGCGTGCGAGTACTCGTAGGCCTGCACGGCGGTGAAGGTCAGGCCGAGCAGGACGGTGCAGATGAGCCCCCATTTGAGGCCCTGCCGGTCGTTGTGCAGAAGCGCGTGATGCGCCCAGGTGACGGTGGTGCCCGAGGTGAGCAGGATCAGCGTGTTGAGGAGCGGCAGGTGCCAGGGGTCGAAGGTCTCGATGCCCTTGGGCGGCCATACGCCTCCGATAAACTCGGAGCGCATGACCTGTTGGGCCTCGTGCGGGAACAAGGCCACGTTGAAATAGGCCCAGAACCAGGCGACGAAGAACATCACCTCGGAGGCGATGAACAGGATCATCCCGTAGCGGTGCGAGATCTGCACCACCGCGGTGTGAAAGCCGCCATACTCGGCCTCGCGGATGACGTCGCGCCACCAGCCGATCATCGTGTAGATGACGCCGAGCGCCCCGATGCCGAACACGATCGGCGCGGCCGCGAAGTATTTGTGCATCCAGAACACGGCGCCCACCGCCATGATGAAGGCGGAGAGCGCCCCCGTGACCGGCCACGGGCTGGGATCGACCAGGTGATAGTCGTGGTGTTTCGCAGTCGCCTCGGCCATTTTGCTCTTCTCCGTCATCAGCGAATGCAACGTGCGGGAAACGCCGCTCGTGCTTGTATGTGTCAGATGCGCCCGGGCGGGACCGCGCGGGCATTGTTCGCCACGCCCTGCTGCGGCTCGGGCGTGGGATAGAAGGTGTAGGACAGGGTGATCGTGTTGAGGTCGTTCTGATCGGCATCGCGAGCGAGCGCCGGATCGATGTAGAACACCACGGCCATTTCGCGCCGCTCGCTCGGTTTCAGGCGCTGCTCGGTGAAGCAGAAGCAGTTGATCTTGGTGAAATAGCCGCCGGTCTGCGGCGGCGTGACATTGTAGCCCGCCATGCCGACGGTCGCGCGGGCCGACCGATTGACGACCGTGTAGTAGACGGTGACGACTTCGCCGAGCCGCACATCGATGGAGGCGAGCTCGGGCTCGAAACGCCACGGCAGGCCGCGGTCGATATTGGCGTCGAACCGCACCGTGATCTTGCGGTCGAGCACTTCGCCCGGCGCGCTGCTCGCGATTTGCGGCGTGCCGCCGAACCCGGTCACCTGGCAGAACCAATTGTAGAGCGGCACAGCGGCATAGGCCGCGCCGACCATCAGGCCGACGAACGCGCCGCATGCGAGCGCGACCGCGACGTCGCGTCGCCGCGCTTTTTGCGGCGCGGCCGATCGAGCGGATGACCCGCGATTTTCGCGGCTCACGACACGGGGACCTTGATCCATAGCGGAACTCATCACATCGGCCTCGTCAGCACGCCGGGCCCGAGCTTGACGACCGTAACGGCGTAGAACAGCAGCACCAACGCGCCGAGCGCGAGCGCGATCGCGATCGAGCGCGCGCGCCGTCGCCGCTTCTGCTCCTCGGTGAGCACGATCCCGT
Source organism: Rhodoplanes sp. (assembly GCA_036281135.1). Taxonomy (GTDB): domain Bacteria; phylum Pseudomonadota; class Alphaproteobacteria; order Rhizobiales; family Xanthobacteraceae; genus Rhodoplanes. The sequence goes on from DASUPI010000281.1 coordinate 2,450, forward strand.
CATCGTCGTCATTGTTTCCGCTCGCGCCCATGCCGCCGGTCACCCGACCGCAATCGGCGGCCAGTGTCCGAGCCAGTGGTCGACCAGAAGCACCGCGAAGAGAGTGAAAAGATACAGCAGCGAGAACGAGAACAGCCGCTTGGCCGCCGCATGCGCGGCGGTGTCGGAGCGCGCGGTCTTCAGGCGCAGCGCGAGCATGACCATCATGGCGCCGGCGATGGCGGCGAAGAGTCCGTAAAGCGGGCCGGCATAGCCGAGCAGAAAAGGCGCGACGCCGGTCGGCGCAAGCAGCAGCGCATGGGCGAGAATCTGCCGCTTGGTCTCGATCGGGCCGGCGACCACCGGAAGCATGGGCACGCCCGCGCGGCGATACTCTTCGCAGCGGCGCAGCGACAGCGCCCAGAAATGCGGCGGCGTCCAGAAGAACACGATCAGGAACAGGAGAACGGGGGCAAGCGCGACATCGTGCGTCACCGCCGCCCAGCCGATCACCGGCGGCAGCGCCCCGGCCGCGCCGCCGATGACGATATTCTGGGCGGTCCAGCGTTTCAGCCAGATCGTGTAAATGACCGCGTAGAAAAATATCGTGAAGGCGAGAAGCGCGGCGGCAAACCAGCCGGCGACGAGGCCGAGCACCGCCACCGCGCCGACGCCGAGCGTGATGCCGAAGGCAAGCGCTTCGCCGGGCTGCACACGGCCGGCCGGAATCGGGCGCTGCCGCGTGCGTCCCATGACGCCGTCGATGTCGGCGTCGTACCACATGTTCAGCACGCCGGCGGCGCCCGCTCCCACTGCGATGCAGAGGAGCGAGGCAACGGCCAGCACCGGATGGAACTGGCCGGGCGCGACCATCATGCCGACGAAGGCGGTGAAGACGACGAGCGACATCACGCGCGGCTTCATCAGAGCGAAATAGTCGCGTGCTTCCGCTAGGCTCGGTTCGATCGCGCGTGCGTGGTTTCCCGATTGCAGCGCCGCGCCTTCGCTGAGGACGGACATCAGGATTGCCTCATACTCGTGTTACTTGATCCGCGGCAGCACCTCGAACTGATGGAACGGCGGCGGCGAGGGCAGGGTCCATTCGAGCGTCGTTGCGCCCGCGCCCCAGGGATTGTCGCCGGCCAGCGCCTTCGTGGCGAAGGCGCGATAGATGGTGAAGAAGAACACCAAGAGCCCCACCATGAAGACGTAGGAGCCCATCGAGGAGACGTGGTTCCACCCGCTATATGCATCCGGGTAGTCGGCGATGCGGCGAGGCATGCCGGCGAGCCCGAGGAAATGCTGCGGGAAGAAGATCAGATTGGCGCCGACAAAGGACAGCCAGAAATGCGTCTTGCCGAGCGCCTCCGAGTAAAGATAGCCGGTGATCTTCGGGAACCAGTAGTACCAGGCCGCGAAAATGCCGAAGGTGGCGCCGAGCGACATCGTGTAGTGGAAGTGCGCGACGACGTAATAGGTGTCGTGCAGCACGCGGTCGGCCGAGGAGTTGGCGAGCACGACGCCCGTCACGCCGCCGACCACGAACAGGAAGATGAAGCCGAGCGCCCATAGCATCGGCGTCCTGAACTCGATCGACCCGCCCCACATCGTGGCGATCCACGAGAAGATCTTGATGCCCGTCGGCACCGCGATGATCATCGTCGCGGCGACGAAATAGGCCTGGGCCCCGGTCGACAGGCCGACCGTGTACATGTGATGCGCCCACACGATGAAGCCGATGAAGCCGATCGCGACCATCGCATAGGCCATGCCGAGGTAGCCGAACACCGGCTTGCGGCTGAACGTGGAGACGATCTGGCTGATCACGCCGAACGCCGGCAGGATCAGGATGTAGACCTCCGGATGGCCGAAGAACCAGAACAGATGCTGGAACAGGACCGGATCGCCGCCGCCCGAGGGCGTGAAGAATGTCGTGCCGAAATTCCGGTCGGTGAGGAGCATGGTGATCGCGCCCGCGAGCACCGGCAGCGCGAGCAGCAAGAGGAAGGCGGTCACCAGGATCGACCAGACGAACAGCGGCATTTTATGCAGCGTCATGCCGGGCGCGCGCATATTGAGGATCGTGGTGATGAAATTGATCGCGCCGAGAATCGAAGAGGCGCCGGCGAGGTGGAGCGAAAGGATGGCGAAATCGACCGCTGGTCCGGGATGCCCCGACGTGGATAGCGGCGCATAGACCGTCCACCCGGCGCCGACCCCGGGAGAGCCGGGCTCGCCTTCGACGAACAGCGAGAGGACCAGGAGCGAGAGCGAGGCCGGCAGCAGCCAGAACGAAATGTTGTTCATGCGCGGGAACGCCATGTCGGGCGCCCCGATCATCAGCGGCACGATCCAGTTGCCGAAGCCGCCGATCAGCGCAGGCATGATCATGAAGAACACCATGATCAAGCCGTGCGCGGTGACGAACACGTTGAAGGTGTGGGCGCTCCCGAAAATCTGCATCCCCGGGTTCTGCAGTTCGATGCGCATCGCGATCGACAGAGCGCCGCCGATCACGCCGGCGACGATGGAGAACACAAGGTACATCGTGCCGATGTCCTTGTGATTGGTTGAAAACAGGTAGCGCCGCCATCCGGTCGGGTGGTCGTGCCCGTGATGCGCGTCGTGGGCTCTTACCGTCGCATCCATTGTCCAGATCCGTTCCTCAGCTGTTGTCGTTTTCGCCCGATCCGTCCAGGTTCGGCTTCAGTCGGCGCGCCGCGGCTCGGTCGCGGCCACCGTCACCGCCGGAACAGTCCCCCCGCCGGCAAATTTCTGCTTGGCCTCCGCGACCCAGGCCGCGAAGGCCTGGTCGCTGACCACTCGGACCGTGATCGGCATGAAGGCGTGATCCCGACCGCACAGTTCCGAGCATTGGCCGTAATAGACTCCCTCCCGCGTTGCCTTGAACCAGGTCTCGTTCAGCCGGCCCGGAATGGCGTCGATCTTGATGCCGAAAGAGGGCACCGCGAAGGAGTGAATGACATCCGCCCCGGTCGTCTGCACCCGGATCACCTTGTTCACCGGAACGACCATTTCGTTATCGACAGCCAACAGGCGCGGCTGATCCGGCTTGCGCTCGTTGTCCCGCAACATCAGCGAGTCGAACTCGAAATTGCCGTTGTCCGGATAGGCGTAGCTCCAGAACCACTGTTTCCCGATCGCCTTCACGGTGACGTCGGCTGGTGGGGTGTTCAGTTGGAAGAACATCAGCCGGAACGACGGCAAGGCGATGACCACCAGAATGATCACCGGCACCACTGTCCAGATCAGTTCGACCAGCGTGTTGTGAGTGGTGCGCGAGGGGACCGGATTGGCGCGCGCATTGAAGCGCATGATCACGGTGACGAGCAGGGCCAGCACAAGGATAACGATGCCGGTTATTATCCATAAAAGAAGGTTGTGAAACCTGATGACGTCGGTCATGACGGGGGTCGCCGGCTCCTGCAAGCCGGTCTGCCAGGGAGAGGGCTGACCTAAACCGGCCCAGGCTAAATCGACTCCGCCGAACAACGCTGCGACGACAAGCGTTGCGGCGAGCAACCGAAGGACTGAATGCATCGTTTGCCTAGGCTCCTTTCGCGGTAGGGTGATCGTGACGGCTTGTTGGCGCCGTTTTCGTAACCGCGTGCGTATCAGGGTTTCCGTTGAGGCGCATCGGTCGGCAGAGCGCAGCGCCTCGTCGGCGAGGCACGGAAACACGTTCCGGGCCTCTCAAACCACAATTCCGCCCCACTCGCAATGTGCCTCATAATGAGCGTAGAAAGATTCGCATCGCAGATGCCGGCCGCCGCGGCGACAATCGCGTTCGCCGGTGAAAGCGCTACGACAAGCGGCACGGATCACGTGGTTCGGAAGACGAATATAGCCACGCGCATGCGTCGGTCTAGGGGGCGTAACGGCTCGAACGCGGCGACATCGGAGGAGGGAGCTTGATGATGGGCGCGTTCTCTGGCGACAGGTTTGCGCGGACGCCGTTCCTCGCAGGCGTCACCGCGCTGCTGTCCGTTGCGGCGATCGTTTGTTCGTCCGCGGCCTTCGCGCAGGGCGCGGTGAAATCGGTGCACGAAGACTGGCAGATCCGCTGCGAAACGCCGCCGGGCGCGCAGAGCGAGCAGTGCGCGCTGTTCCAGAGCGTCGTCGCCGAGGACCGGGCCAATGTCGGTTTGACCGTGCTCGTGCTGCGCACCGCCGACCAGAAGACGCGCCTGATGCGGGTGCAAGTGCCGCTCGGGGTGTTGCTCCCGGCCGGGCTCGGGCTGAAGGTCGATCAGGCCGATGTCGGACGAGCGGGATTCGTGCGCTGCACCTTGCGCGGCTGCTATGCCGAAGTCGTCATGGACGACAATCTCGTCAAGCAGCTCCGCACCGGCCAGACGGCGACGTTCTTCATCTTCCAGACGCCGGAGGAAGGCATCGGCTTTCCGATGAGC
>DASUPI010000282.1:0-2008 GCA_036281135.1 Rhodoplanes sp.
TGGCCGAGATCAGCTCGCCCGCTTTCCCGGGCGAACGGCTGGTCGTCTGCCGCAACCCCCATCTGGCCGCAGAGCGGGCGCGCAAGCGCGAAGACCTGCTCGCAGCATCCGAGAAGAATCTCGCGAAGATCCAGGCGGCGACGAACCGCGCCCGCAACCCGCTCCGGGGCGCGGCCGAGATCGCCCTGAAGGTCGGTGCGGTGCTGGGGCGGCGCAAGGTCGCCAAGCACTTCCGGCTGACCATCACCGAGGAGACGCTCGGCTTCGCCCGCGACGCCGCGGCGATCGCTCGCGAGGCGGCGCTCGACGGCTTCTCCGTGCTGCGTACCTCGGTGTCGCCCGAGACCCTCGATGCCGCCGCCACCGTGCTGGCCTACAAGAGCCTCGCCCAGGTCGAGCGCGCCTTCCGCTCGCTCAAGTCGATCGACCTCGACATCCGCCCCCTCCACCATCGGCTGGCCGGCCGGGTACGGGCGCATGTCTTTCTCTGCATGCTCGCCTACTATGTGGCCTGGCACATGCGCCGGAAGCTGGCGCCGCTGCTGTTCGAGGATCACGACCGAAAGGCGGCGGCCGCGGCACGGCCCTCGCCGGTCGCCGCCGCAGAAGTCTCGCCTGCCGCCCACGCCAAGGCGCGCACCCGCAAGACCGACGACGGCGCGCCGGTGCACAGCTTCCGTACGCTGCTGGCCGACCTCGCCACGCTCACCCGCAACACCGTGCGCTTCGGTGACAAGCTGCCAATCACCGTGCTGTCACGGCCGACCCCGCCGCAGCAACGCGCTTTCGACCACCTCGGCATCGCTATCGCGCCGTAGGCAGAGCGCGCCCCTCATTTTTGCCAATATCTCGGCAAATCAGACACTTGCGTCCGCAAAGCCACGGAAGTTCGGGCTAGGTGGTGGACTCATAACCGCGCAGCCACAGCCGGACGCAGGCGAGCTTGATCATTGCGGTGAATGTGGCGGCGAGCTTGTCGTAGCGCGTGGCGACGCGGCGGAACTGCTTCAGCTTATTGAACAAGCGCTCGATCCGGTTGCGTGCCTTGTAGAGGCTGCGGCTGAAGCAGAAGCGCTGTTTGCGCGTGCTTCGGGCGGGGATGTTGGGTGCGGCGCCCTGGGCTTCGATTAGCGCGCGGATCGCATCGGCATCATAGGCTTTGTCGGCGAGCACGACGGCGCCCTCGGGCAGTTCCGCCAGCAATTCGGCCGCCGCCTGGCCGTCGTGTGTTTGTCCAGGGGTGAGCGCCAAGCGCACCGGCCGGCCATGGCGATCGGCGAGCGCATGAATTTTCGTCGTCAGTCCGCCTCGAGAACGGCCCATGCAACGATCTGCACCCCCTTTTTAGCTCCGGCGGCATGCTGGTGAACGCGCACGATCGAGCTGTCGATCATCTGCACATTGCCGTCGTAAGCCTTTGTGATCTCGTCCATCAGCCTGTCCCAGAGCCCGGCCTTGCGCCATCGGTTGAAGCGGTTGTAGACGGTCGTGTAAGGACCGTACCGCTCCGGCAGGTCGCGCCACGGCGCACCCGAGCGCAGCACCCAGAAGATGCCGTTCAGCACTCGCCGGTCGTCTACCCGCTTCACCCCGCGCCACTTCCGCGGCAACAGCGGCTCGATGACCGACCACTCGACGTCCGTCAGATCGTAGCGCCCGCCCACCATCATCAATCTCCCACCGTTCGGGAGCTTGAATCACAACCCCGCCCCTTTGGGAATCCAGTTTGTGGGTACACCGCCTAGTCGACGCACGCGAGGAGGCTCGCCGCATCCTTGGCGAAAAGGAGCTGGGCAAGGTCCGGCCCACCCGCATGGCCTTTGACGACGCTAAGCGGGACTTCTTGGAGCACTGCGCCAAGAAGAACCGGCACTCTGAACGTTGCATGACCTTCGGCGCACGTACTCCTCAACTATGGCAATCTACTATTGCTTACAGCAGTATAAGCTTGGATGCGCCAGTCATCGGGAGTCTCACACCTTGAGGAGAGAGCCAGAATGGGCAACGG
>DASUPI010000283.1:0-4738 GCA_036281135.1 Rhodoplanes sp.
CGCGATCGAGCGCCGAATACAGTAACTTAATCGCCGTATCATCAATCACACGGCGATCCTAAACCCCGCGCGTCACCGTGGGAATCCCCTCACCGGTAATTCCGATTCGATAATTTCCCCACGGGCCCTAACCTCTCCATTTACTATGCCTCGGTATCGGGCGTGACCCGTCTCGCCGTGGCGATGTAGCTCAAAGCCGTATTTTGCGATGATGGCGATAAATTCGCTATAAGTGCACTTTAGCCGCGGCAAGGTTCAGGATACCCGACTGGAAGGTCGCTATCCCTCTTTCTACCACGAAGTGCAGCCAAAGCTATACGGAACGCCCAATAGGCGCGTACGCGGAAAGGTGCGGCTCGATTGAGCAGCGCCGATCGCGCCGGTTCTTCTTCCTTAAGGGCATCTTCGACGTACGTAGAAATCGCCTCGCTCATGAGGCTCTTCACCTCAACAAACGAGTGCCCATGAATGGCGATATCAAGATCGAGACACAGCCCCTCCCATTCATTGCCCGTTCCATGGACAACGCAGTAGAAGCTCTCACGCATTGTAGACCTCGCCAATCGGCCGCCCCACAGGATCAATTGATCCTCGCCCAATAGGCCGTGCATCTAGTGCACATTACGCACTATGGCGCAATATTGTTCCTGTCGGAGGTGTAGCCTACGATCGCTTGCGGCTGCGCGAAAAACTTGACTCCTATCAATATCTAGATGTGTGCGTAGCCATCGACGCAACATGCGACATTCTGAATCAGTTCAGCAACTATCCATCAAATTTGTGAGGCGACCCCCCGCCATAATACCGTGCTCGTCAATCTTTGTGATGACCCGTCGCCGTTTGCATGTCCGCATGCAAGGCGCGCAAGCCGTCGCGATGGGTCGGGTAACGCAGCGTCACGCCGAGCTCCGCCTTCATCCGGCCGTTCGCGACGCGCTTGTTGTCGCGATAGAAACTCACGCCCATCGGGCTCATCGTCTTGGCGGCCTCCGCGAAGGGCACCAATCGCGGCGGCGCAACACGCAGCAGGCCAGCCGCAAAGGCGATCGGATCGCCCGGCGGCGACGGCTCGTCATCGGCCACGTTGAATATGCCCGCCGCGCGGCGCGCAAAGGCGGCGTCGATCGCCTGCGCGATATCGGCCACATGGATGCGGTTGAACACCTGCCCCGGCTTGTCGATGCGACGTGCATTGCCCTGCCCGATCGTGGCGAGCGCGTTCTGCCCCGGTCCATAGATGCCGGCCAGCCGCAGGATCGCGACGGGGAGGTCCCGCCGGGCGCTGATCGCCTCCCAGGCGCGTTCCTGGCTCAAGCGATCGCGTCCGCGCAGGTTGACCGGTTCCGGGGGCGTCGTCTCGCACACCCAGGCTCCGCCATGATCGCCATAGACGCCGACCGTCGAGAGCAGCACCACCGAGGAAAGCTTCGGCGCGTGCAGGATCTCGTCGGCGAGCACGGCAAGCACCGGGTCGACCCCGTCCGCCGGCGGCGCCGAAACGAGCAAGGCGTCCGCCTCCTGCATGGCCGTCAGGATCGCGCGCGAAGCCCGACGCCCGTCGAACACCACCATATCGATCTCGCGCCCGCCGAAGCGCCTGCCGGCGAGCGTCTCGGCGTTATCCTGCGTGCGAGTCGTCCCGATCATGCGATCGAACCGCGCGCCGAACTCCGCCGCGTAATGCTGCGCGCAATAGCCGAAGCCGAAACACAGAAGGGTCGTCATCCGAGCGCCCATGCCCCCTGCGCGGCGGCCCATTCCTCCTGCACGGAGGCGTCGCGCTCGGAGCCGTGATGGTTCTTGGCGAGCGCCGCGAACGCCTCATGCGTCAGCAGGCGCGACAGCGCCCACACCGCGGCGCCGCGCACCAAAGGCGATGGGTCGCCGAGACGGTCTTCCGCCTTTGGTGCGAGCGCGATATCGCCGCTATTGCCGAAGGCGATCATGACATTGCGCAAGAAGCGGTCGCGGCCGGTGCGCTTGACCGCGGTCTTGCGGAACAGCGTCCGGAACGCCGCATCGTCCAGCTCCGCGAGGTCCGCGAGCGCGGGAGATTGCAGTTCGGCGCGCGCGGCGAGCTTCGTTTCGCGGCCGGTCTGGGCGAACTTGTTCCACGGACAGACCGCGAGGCAATCGTCGCAGCCATAGATGCGGTTGCCGATCGCGGCCCGCAGGCCGCGCGGGATCGGTCCCTTGTGCTCGATGGTGAGATAGGAAATGCACCGGCGCGCATCGAGCCGGTAGGGAGCGGGGAAGGCCGCCGTCGGGCAGATATCGAGACAGGCGCGACAGCTGCCGCAATGATCGCTCTCCGGCTCGTCCGGCGGCACATCGAGGGTCGTGAAGATCGCGCCGAGGAACAGCCACGAGCCGAAGTCCCGGGAGACAAGATTGGTGTGCTTGCCCTGCCAGCCGATTCCGGCGGCGGCGGCGAGCGGCTTCTCCATCACCGCGGCGGTGTCGACGAACACCTTCACGTCGCCGCCTGCGGTGGCCACCAGCCAGCGGGCGAGGTTCTTGAGGCGGCTCTTGATCGCCTCGTGATAGTCGTCGCCCTGCGCATAGACGGAGATCGCGCCCCTGTCGCGCCGCGCGAGCGCGGCGAGCGGGTCCTCCTGCGGCCCGTAATTGACGCCGAGCATGATGATGGAGCGCACCTCGGGCCACAGGGCGCGCGGATCGCCGCGCCGGTCGGCGGTGGCCGCGAGCCACTGCATGTCCCCGTGGCGGCCTTCCGCAACGAACTCCAAGAGCCGTGCGCCGGCCGGCGGGACGGCATCGGGCCGGGCAATCGCCACCGCATCGAAACCGTGCGCCTGCGCAGCATCGCGCAGCGCCGCCCTGAGCGCTGCGGGCTCGTTCAGAAATCGAGGTCGGCGTATGTCTTCGACGGCGCGATGCCCGCATGCAGCTCCACCAGGAGCGGGCGGAACGAGGGCCGCGACTTCACTCGCGCGTACCAGTTCTTCGCCGTTTCGTCTTCGTTCCACGGCACGTCGCCCAAGTAATCCACGCAGGAGAGATGCGCCGCCGCGGCAAGATCGGCATAGCTCAGCCGCGTTCCGGCGAGCCAATCCCGCGTTCGCACCAGCCAGCCGATATAGGCGAGATGATAGCGGATATTCGCGAGTGCGGCGCGGATCGCGTCGATGTCGGGCGGCCCGCCCCCCTGGCTCACCGTCATATGGCGCTTGAACACCCGTTCGGTAACCAGCGGTCCGCTCACCTCCATGAAGAACTTCTCGTTGAACCAGGCCGCAAGCCGCCGGACCTCGATGCGGGCGCCAAGGTCGCGCGGCAGCAGGCGATGGTCCCCGAGCTCGCTTCCTCGCGTCTCGTCGAGATACTCCGCGATGATCGCGGCATGGGGGATCGGCGGCCGCTCGTCCTCGACCAGCACCGGGGTGGTTGCCGCCGGATTGACCGCCAGGAACTCGTGCCGGCGCTCCCACGGCCGTTCCTCGAGCAGGCGCGGCGTGAGCCCGTACTCGCCGAGGGCAATCCGCACGAACCGTGAATGCGGGCAGAGGCACTGATGATACAGCGTGAGCATAGCCTGTCAGGGTTCCGGAAATGGCGAATCGCGGGCAAACGCAATACCGCATGGTGAAACGGAGTCATACAAGACCATAATGCGGTGAAATCCGGGCAATCCCGCGGAGTGTGCACGGCGCGCTTTGCGCTTTGCCCCTTGCCCCCCGAACGCGGTTCGGGCGAAAAGCGCGCACCCTCGTCCCGCCGCCGCCCGCCTCGGAGGCAAACTCGTCAACCGCGGAGCCGTCGCCATGCTGCTCGATGTGTTCAAGGCTGCTTTCCTCGGCTTCGTCGAGGGATTGACCGAGTATCTCCCGGTCTCCTCGACCGGGCACCTGCTGCTGCTCGAGCATTTCTTCGGGTTCGACGACGAGGCGTTCGGCAAGAGCTTTGCGGTGCTGATCCAGCTCGGCGCCATTCTCGCCCTGCTGTCGATCTACTTCCACAAGTTGTGGCTGCTCGCGACGCATATGTTCACCGACCCCTATGCGCGGCGCTTCGTCATCGGCGTGCTGATCGCCTTTCTTCCCGCCGCGATTGTCGGCGCGCTCGCGCACGGATTCATCAAGGGGGTTTTGTTCAATCCCTGGGTCGTGTGCTTCTCGCTGATCGCCGGCGGCGCCGTCCTGCTGTTCGTCGACACGCTCAATCTCGAGCCGCGCTATACCGAGGCGACCGAGTTCTCCCTGCCATTGTGCGCCGGCATCGGCGTGATCCAATGCGTGTCGATGATTCCCGGTGTATCGCGCGCGGGCGCGACCATCGTTGGCGCGATGCTGTTAGGGGCGGATCGGCGTTCGGCGGCGGAGTTCTCCTTCTGGCTCGCAATGCCGACCATGGTGGGCGCCTTCGCCTACGACCTCTACAAGGATGGCGGGCAGATGACGGCGAACAACTTCCTTCTCGTCGCGGTCGGCTTCGTCGCCTCGTTCATCTTCGGCTGGATCGTCGTGAAGACCTTCCTCGGCTATGTGGCGCGGCACGGTTTCGGCCTGTTCGTCTGGTGGCGCGTGATCGTCGGCACGCTCGGGCTGATCGGTCTCGCCTTGGTCGGATGACCGCAAAGCGTCTGCGGGTCGAGGACGACGCGCTGCTGCGCGGCCGCGGCCGCTTCATCGCCGACGCGCGCCTCGACAACCAGGCGTTCGGCTGTTTCGTGCGTTCGCCGCATGCGCATGCGCGCATCGTCGCGATCGACGCCGAG
>DASUPI010000284.1:0-3914 GCA_036281135.1 Rhodoplanes sp.
GGCGTTCACGCACATCAGGCGCGGAGCCTCCTCGGCGCGCACGATGCTCCATTTGCGCCCGGTCGGAAAGCCCGCGCCGCCAAGCCCGCGCAACCCGGTTTCGCTCGCCGCCGCAATGATCTCCTCGCGGCTGCGCTCGCCTGCAAGGCAAGCCTGGAGGAGCCCATAGCCGCCCTCCTTCCGATACGCGGCGAAGTCCTTGGCCGGCCGGTAGGGATGAACAAGCCGGCCCGCGGCGACGACGACGAAGACCTCGTCGAGCGTCGCCTCCGCCACCTGGACATGGCCGACGGCGCAGACCGGCGCGCGGTCGCACGCGCCCATGCACGGGGCGCGCCGGATGCGCAGTTGCCCGCCCAGTTCGCTCACGAGTTCTTCGTGCAGTCGCTCCGCTCCCGCGAGCGCGCAGGCGATGCCCTCGCATACCCGAACGGTCACGGCCGGCGGCGGCGCACCGTCCGTCACCACGTCGAAATGCGCGTAGAAGGTCGCAACCTCGTAGACCTCGACAAGCGCGAGCCGCATCTCGCTCGCGAGCGCGGCAAGGTGCGGCGCGGAGAGATAGCCGACGCGGTCCTGCAGCAGGTGCAGATGCTCGATGAGCAGGTCACGCCGGCGCGGCCGCTGGCCGAGCAGCGCACGCACCTCTTCGAGCGCGCGCGGATCGAGCTGACGTCCCTTCGGGGTCTTCGGCGGGCGACGACTGCGCCCACCGATGTCATCCGCTGTGTTCATTGACGCCATCGTTCCCCGAAGGCGGCGCAGCACGCAGTGGTGCGCTGCTGATCGGGGCCACGGCCTCCCTAGGGTCCCGGTTCTACGGCGCATCGCTGTCGCGCTGCGCCGCGCGGGACACGTCTAGAACTTTAAGTCAATTCATGCCTTCGGATCAGAACAATCCCGTGATCTTGCCGTCCGGGTCCACATCGATTGCCGCCGCGGCGGGCGATTTCGGGAGACCCGGCATGGTCATGATATCCCCGCAGATCGCCACGACAAACTCCGCGCCGGCGGCGAGCCGCACCTCGCGGATCGGCACGATGTGATCGGTCGGCGCGCCCTTGAGGTCGGGATTGGTCGCGAAACTGTACTGGGTCTTGGCGATGCAGACGGGCAGATTGCCGTAGCCTATGCTCTCATAGGCCGCGAGCTGGTCGCGCACCGATTTCTCCACGGAAATGTCCTTCGCCCGGTAGATATCGCGCGCGACCGTGCGGATCTTCTCGATCAGCGGCATATCGTCGGGATAGAGCAGTTCGAGCCTGCCCTTGCCGGCATCGATCGTGCTGACCACGGCGCGCGCGACGTCGAGCGCTCCCTTGCCCCCCTCCGCCCAATGGTCGGCGAGCGGCGCTTCCACCCCGAACCGCGCGCAGGCGTCCTGCACGAGCCCGATCTCGGCCGGCGTATCGCTGCTGAACCGGTTGATGGACACGACCGGGACCAGGCCGAATTTGCGGATGTTCTCGATGTGCCGCCGCAGATTCGGCAGGCCGGCATCGACCGCCTTGAGGCTCTCCGCCTTGAGGTCTTCCTTCTTCATGCCGCCGTGCATTTTGAGCGCGCGAATCGTGGCGACGAGGACGACGCAATCGGGCGCGAGCCCCGTCTTGCGGCACTTGATGTCGAGGAATTTCTCGCCGCCGAGATCGGCGCCGAAGCCCGCTTCGGTGACGACGTAATCGGTGAGCTTGAGCGCCGTCGTGGTCGCGAGCACCGAATTGCAGCCATGCGCGATATTGGCGAAGGGGCCGCCATGGACGAAGGCGGGCGTGCCTTCCAGGGTCTGCACGAGGTTGGGCGCGAGCGCTTCCTTCAGCAGCGCCGCCATCGCGCCATGCGCCTTGAGTTCGCTCGCCCGGATGGGTCTTCGTTCGCGCGTATAGGCGACGACGATATTGCCGAGCCGCGTCTTGAGATCCACGAGGTCACGGGCGAGGCAGAAGATCGCCATCACCTCGGAGGCGACCGTGATGTCGAACCCGGTTTCGCGCGGATAGCCGTTCGTGACGCCGCCGAGCGAGCAGACGATCTCGCGCAGCGAGCGGTCGTTCATGTCCATCACGTGCCGCCACACCACCCGGCGGCCGTCGATCCGCAGCTCGTTTCCCCAATAGAGGTGATTGTCGATGAGCGCGGCTAGCAAATTGTGGGCCGCGGTGATGGCGTGGAAATCGCCGGTGAAATGCAGGTTGATGTCTTCCATCGGCACGACCTGCGCGTAGCCGCCGCCCGCGGCACCGCCCTTCATGCCGAATGCCGGCCCGAGGCTGGGCTCGCGCAGGCACATCATCGCGCGCTTGCCGAGCTGATTGAGCGCGTCGGTGAGGCCGACGGTCGTCGTTGTCTTGCCCTCGCCGGCGGTGGTCGGCGTCATCGCGGAAACGAGAACGAGCTTGCCGTTTGGCCGGTCGTGTAGCGAACGGATATAGTCGAGCGACACCTTCGCCTTGTAATGGCCGTAGGGTTCGAGGTTCTCCGGCGCGATGCCGAGTTTTTCGCGCGCGACCTCGATGATCGGGCGCTTCTGCGCGGCCTGCGAGATGTCGATGTCGGACTTGGGATTGATGTGCTGCGAGGCGAGCATCAGGCGCGACCTGTCTGGCCGTCATTGAAGGGCGTTTCCGCCACCGTCATGCCCTGCCGCGCGCTGCGGAGCAACACTGAAGCAGGACGCAGGTGTCGCAGGCCGCCAGACGCGTGGCATCGCTCCGACCACCGAACCCGGCGCGGCCGCTTGGCCCGCCTACAGCTCCCACACCTGGCCGGGTTTCAACGCGCGGAAAATGTCGGGCCCGATCCCGGCCGTGCGGCAGGCCGCCGCCAGTTCCTGCACGGGCGCGTCGATCGCCTCGTCGGTCAGCTTGAAGGTCCCGTGATGATGGGCAAGCGCAAGCTCCGCGCCGCAATCCACATAGGCGCGCACGGCCTCGTGCGGGTCCATGTGCTGGTCCTGCATGAACCAGCGCGGCGCGTAGGCGCCGATCGGCAGAATGGCGAGGCGGAACGGACCGTAGCGTTCGCGCGCTTCGCGGAAGCGGTGGCCGTCGCCGTAGCCGGAATCCGTCACGTGGTAAACGCGGCCGCCCGGCGTGTCGAGGACGAAGCCCGCCCATAGCGACTTGTTGCGGTCGAGGAAGCCGCGCGCCGACCAGTGCCGCAGCGGCACGAGCGTGACCGCGACGCCTGCTCCGAGCGCGACCTTGTCGTGCCAATCATAGGCCTCGGCGCGGATGGCCGGGTCGTGCTCGCGCATGATCGTGTCGTTGCCGAGCGGCGTGATGATGCGCGGACGATGAGCCTCGACGAGCCGCGAGAGCGTCTCGACGTCGAGATGGTCGTAATGGGCGTGCGAGACCAGCACGGCATCGATGCGCGGCAGGGCCTCGAAGGGAATGCCGGGATCGTTGACCCGCTTCGGACCCGCGAAGGAGAGCGGCGAAACCCGCTCCGACCAGACCGGGTCGACCAGCAGATTGAGCGCCGCCGTCTGGAAGAGAAAGCTCGCATGCCCCACATAGCTGATCCGCAGCATCTCGCCATCGATCTGCGCCGGGGGGTTGTCGACATGGGGGCTCGGCGCCCATTCCGGCCAGCGCTCGCCGCCCCGGCTGCCACACCAGCGCACCAGGTCGACAACGCTTTTCGGCCGCGCACCGTGCGGGTCGTAGAAATAGGCGCCGTCGAAATGGTCGGAGACCGGCCCATCGTAGTATCGTGTCAGCGCCGCGCGGCCGGTCGCGCCCGCCAACGCAAGTGCGGCAAGCCCGGACAGAGAGAAGAACAAACCTCGACGGGTCGGCGCCATATCGCTATGTCTACAGGGATCGTCCCTCTTCCGAAGACGACCTGAAGCTAGTCAGTGCCGGCGCAGGCACAAGGCGGAGAAAGGTCGCGATCCGGGCAGCGATTGT
>DASUPI010000285.1:0-5398 GCA_036281135.1 Rhodoplanes sp.
GATGACGACGCAGGAGCTGGACAAGGGACCTGGTTTGGATGCGCTCCCGGGCGAACGGCGCGGGAGCATTCAGCTCGTTCTCTTGGTCGCGATCGGATTGATCGGCGCGGCCTCCGCCCTCATGTTTCTCGGCCGCAGCCAAGCCGAGCCCTATGTGCTCGCTCTCCTTGCGGTGCTCGGCATGGTCGGCGTGTTCTCGCTGTTCGCGGCGGCGGCGGGGATTTTGCGGGTCGCCGGCGGGAGCGAGGGCAATCCGGCCTTCAAGCGCGTGCTCGACGACGCCGTCGAGGGCATTGCGGTCACCGACGAGAGCGGCCGCGTCGTCTATGCCAACGCCGCTTATTGCCGTCTCGTCGATGCGGACGACCTGAACGATGTCCGGCCGGTCGAGCGCGCCTTTGTCGGCGATCCGGACGTGTCGGAGGCGGTTTACCGCCTGCTGAAGGCGGCGCGCGAGGGGCGGCGCATGCAGGAGGAGGTGCGCGTCAGCGCGGTCCCGGGCCGGCCCGCGCGCTGGCTCCAACTGCGCGTCCGCCCGCTCGGTATGGGGGACGCCGAAGCCCATCACGCCGTATGGACCGTCGCCGACGTCACGCCTGAGCGAGAGCGGCAGGAGAGCGTTTTTCAGGAGCTGCAGGACGCGATCGACTTTCTCGACCATGCGCCGGCGGGGTTCTTCTCGGTCGATGGATCGGGGCAGATCGGCTACGTCAATGCGACGCTCGCGGGCTGGCTCGATTACGATCTCACCGAAGTTAGCTCAGGCGGCCTGACGCTCGCCGACATCCTTCCCGGCGACGGCGCCGCGCTGCTCGCCCCGGTCGGGCGTCCCGGCGAGGTGAAGACCGAGGTGCTCGACATCGACCTCAGGACGCGCGGCGGCAAGACGCTGCCGGCGCGGCTCTATCACCGGGTCGCCTTCGCGGCGGACGGCGCGCCCGGACCGTCGCGCACGCTCGTGCTCAACCGCGCGCGCAGTGACGGGAACGACCCGCAGCGAGCCGCCGAAGTGCGGTTCATGCGCTTTTTCCACAATACGCCGATGGCGATTGCGACGGTCGACCGGGCGGGTCGCATCGCCCGCAACAATGCGCTGTTGGCGCGCATGTTTCAGGGCGTGCTCAAGGGCGAGGAGACGCCGCCGGAAGGTCGCTCCATCCTCGCCATCGTCGCCGAGCGCGACCGCCCGGCGGTCGAGGCGGCGATCGCGAAGGCTGCGGGCGGGCAGGGCGACGTGCTGCCGGTCGATGCCGCGCTTGCCGGCGAGAGCGAGCGTTGGGCGCGCTTCTACGTGACCGCCGTCGAGGACGAGATCGACCAGGAGCGCGCCATCGTCTACGCGCTGGAGACGACCGAGCAGCGTGCGCTGCAGAAGCAGGTGGATCAGGCGCAGAAGATGGATTCGGTCGGCAAGCTCGCCGGCGGCATCGCGCACGACTTCAACAATGTGCTGTCCGCCATCATGATGGCGACCGACTTCCTGCTCAACGCCCACAAGCCGACCGACCCGTCCTTCCAGGACATCATGCAGATCAAGCAGAACGCGAACCGCGCCGCCGCGCTGGTGCGCCAGCTGCTCGCCTTTTCTCGCCGCCAGACGCTGCGTCCGCAGGTGCTCGATCTCGACGAAGCTTTGTCCGACATATCGATGCTGCTCAAGCGGCTGATCGGCGAGAAGGTCAGCCTCGAGGTCAAGCCCGGGCGCGGCCTGTGGCCGGTCAAGGCGGACCTTTCCCAATTCGAGCAGGTGATCGTCAACCTGGCGGTCAATGCGCGCGACGCCATGCCGGACGGCGGCCGGCTGACGCTGCGCACCACGAATGTCGGCGAGGCGGAAAGCAGGTCGCTGGCCTATAAAGGCGTGCCTCCGGGCGAGTACGTGCTGATCGAGGTTGCCGACACCGGCACGGGCATTCCCGAGGAGATCAGAGACCGGATCTTCGAGCCGTTCTTCTCGACCAAGGAGGTCGGGATGGGGACGGGCCTCGGACTTTCGACCGTCTACGGCATCATCAACCAGACCGGTGGCTTCGTTTTTGTCGACTCGGAGATCGGCAGGGGAACGACGTTTCGTATTTTCCTGCCCCGGCATGTCGCGACCGCCGAGGAGATCGCGAGCGCGGCCGGGCAATCCGCGCCGGCCGATTCGGCGAAAGCCGCGCCCGCCGACCACACCGGGCATGGCACGGTGCTGCTGGTCGAGGATGAAGAAGGGCTGCGCGGCCTCAACGCGCGCGGCCTGGCCTCACGCGGTTACACCGTGTGCGAGGCGAGCAACGGCGTCGAAGCGATCGCGCTGATCGAGGCGGGACAACGCGTCGATCTCGTGGTCTCCGATGTGGTCATGCCGGAAATGGATGGGCCGACGCTGCTCAAGGAACTGCGCCGCCGCGATCCCACCTTGAAAATCATCTTCGTGTCCGGCTATGCCGAGGAAGCGTTCGCGAAGAACCTGCCGGAGGGCGGCCAGTTCGCGTTCCTGGCCAAGCCGTTCACGCTCAAGCAGCTGGTCGCGGCGGTGAAGGAGACGATGGGGCCGTAGCCGGCCCGCCTGCCGTGCCATGAAAGGGTGATTGCGCGTCGTCGATCGCGTCGGAGTTGCAGGGCATGTCCGATAAGGCTCCAGGCGACGAGGACGAGAGCGCTCGCCGAACCAACAATATCGTCATCGGCGTGTTTGTCGCCGCCGTCATCGGCATCGGCATTTGGCTGGTCGACGCTCTCCTCGAGCAGCGGCGGTTGGACGACTGCGCCGCGCAGGGCCGGCGCAACTGCGCGCCGGTCACCGCGCCGTCCCTTCAATAGCAATCAGCGATAGGATCGGTCGGTTGGCCGCGCGGTCTGCTGAGCTTGTTTCGCGCGGGTCGGTCCGTATTCCGCTCATTCGCGCGGAAGCGGAATCAAGGCTTCTTCAGGAAATACTGGGTTCCCGCTTGCCCGACACTTGCCGGGGACGAGCGGAATCTCATCACCGTTCGACTTCAGCCGAACTTGCGCTAATTGAGCACCCGCATGGGCGGCCCGTACAGCATCCATTTGCGCGGGTCATAGCCGCGGGGAAAATGACAGCGGAAGGCGATGTAGTCGCCAAACCAGCGATGAGCGCTCGTGATCTGGGCGACTTTGTTGTACCCGGCACAGTGGATGTCGGCGATCTGGTGGTAAATGAGATCGACCTGAGGCGACCAGGCGATGATGCCGCCGGTGTCGTTGCCTTCGAATTGCAACGTATCGAGAACGCCTGCCCCACCTGGGCTGGTCGTCAACGGCAGCATCAAGACGACGGCAAAGGCAAGCTTGCGCATCGCGAGAACCTCGGTCCGGATCCTTCTCACCTGCACCATTCCATAGACGGGCGGGGCGCAGCAACCCAGGCGCGCCGAATTCTCGGCGCTGTCGTCGGCGGGCCACAGTGATCCGAGCCCAGGCAGGCGAAGAGACCTCGCGACCTCGTGATTGCCAAAACCGAGATACATTGAAACCTTTTCATATAAGTCACGTTACTAAGCGCCGGGTCATCCATCCATCAAACGGAAGCCGCTCAGATGTTGGGCCGACGAGCGGCTATTGGTTCATTTTTTTTCGGGGGAACCGATGAATTTGAGAAATGTGTTTATTCGCTTCGCGCTGGCCCTGGGTCTTGCAAATTTGCTCGTGGTCGGCCTTGCCCAGGCCGGGGTCGCGCCCCCGAGCGCCAAGTCATTCCTGACGACCATCTATCAGGCCTATATCGGCAACTCCGCTCAATCGGCAAAGGGGATAACGCTGGCCGATCCGGAGGCCATCCGCCGATATTTCTCACCCGGATTGGCCTCGCTCATTCTGGATGACAATGTGGCGACGAGCCGGCCGGGCAACGCGATCGTGCTCGGCAACGACCCCTTCGTCGGTCGTGAGAGCTGGGACATCACCAATCTCTCGGTCGAGGTGAAGGAGACCGGCGCCAAGGCAATCGGCACGATCAGCTTCAACAATTTCGGCAAACCGGAGCAGGTCGTGGTGGAGCTGCTCAAGGTCGGCGCGGATTGGCGCATCGCCGAGATCAAATGGGGTCCGCTGACCTTGCGGTCGATCTACCGCCGGAAATGGCAGGCGGCTCTGGAACAGGGCCCGGCTTCGAAGTGACGTTGCCGCGGGGGAGGGAACATCTGTCCCGCGAGCGCCGCTTATGGAAAAGCACCGGACGCCGCCTTAGCGCGGCCGCCGCGGCGTGATCCTGCGATAGGCAAGTGGGCGGGATAGCCCGCGCCGATGTCCCGACTGCTCGTCGCCGACGCTGAACGAGGTGGCGAACGCCGCGCAGGTGAAGAGGCCGGCCAGCGCCGCGCAAAGCATGAGCGCGCCGCGCCCGTTCGCCATCCCGAACAACAGCGCCGAAAGCTCGGTTCCTCCGGCGAACGCCAACGCGCCGACGAACACGAGCGCGAGAGCCGCACCCACCGTCATCGGACCTGCGAACACGCGCACCGCCTCGCGCGTCGGTGAATTCGACCGCTGCATTCGAACTCTCTCTGGCTATGTAGTGGGCCTTCGCAAGCTCAACCGTGCGGCGACGCTGCGGTTCCGGCGCGGCGCGACCCTGCTCGCCGAGCCGGGCCGGGCCTCCTACAAAGCGTGGCCTGCACAGGAGGCGAGGTGATGGAAATACGTTTCTGCGGAACAATGGCGTCGAAGCGGATGCCGGGAGACTGGTTCACCGGCACGGTATGGCAAGACCCGATCATCGAGGCGCCCGGGCCGGCCCGGATCCGGGCGGCGTGGGTGCGGTTCGAACCTTCGGCGCGCACCGCCTGGCACACCCACCCGCTCGGCCAGACCCTGGTGATCGTCTCGGGATGCGGGCGCGTGCAGAGCGCGGGCGGCCCGGTGCGGGAGGTCCGCGCGGGGGACGTGATCTGGTTCGCGCCGGGCGAGAAGCACTGGCACGGGGCGGCTCCCGACATGGCCATGGAGCATCTCGCCATGCAGGAGGCGCTCGACGGCCGGCATGTGGACTGGCTGGAGCATGTTACGGACGCCGAATACGCCTCCGCGCCCGAGCGTTAGACCCCGGCGCCCAACGCCCATGCAGGGAGTCTGACGACGAGCGCGGCGCGGCCGGGCGGCGAATTACCCCGTCGTCTTCTGCCCCATCGCGATCGCATTCACCGCGAGGAGGAGAGGGCGCAGCGCGCCTTCGTCCGGTTTCGCACGCCAGGCCCTGAGCAGGCGCACCCGCTCGCGGTGCAGCCAGGCCAGCCCCTGCGCCCGTCGTTCAAGCGTCCGCAACAAGCGGGGACGACGGTCGGCGGGCGAACTGCCGAGCAGCGCGGAAATGCCGTCGCGGGCGAGCTGGAATTCGTTCAGGATCCGCTCGAGCATGACGTCTCGGATCGCAGGGTCCTCCACCAGCGAGGCA
>DASUPI010000286.1:0-6964 GCA_036281135.1 Rhodoplanes sp.
ACGGAGGGCCGTCTATCTCATGCCGCCATTGAACCGCCGTTCCTTTCTTGCCGGCGCAGCAATGCTCGCCTCCGCGCCGACAATGGCGTCGGCGCAGGGCGCGGGCGATGTCGACATCGTGGTCATCGGCGCGGGCGCCGCCGGCATTGCCGCCGCGCGGCGCGTGCTTGCGGCGAAACGCAGCGTCGTCGTCATCGAGGCGTCCGATCGGATCGGCGGGCGCTGCGTCACCGACATGCGGCTGTTCGGCGCTCCAGTCGATCTCGGCGCCCATTGGATTCACACGCCGGACATCAATCCGCTGGTGAAGCTCGCCGCAACGACCGGTCTCGACGTCTATCCCGCGCCGCCCGGGCAGAAGATACGCATCGGCCGACGCTACGCGCGCGAGAGCGAAGCCGAGGACTTCCTTTCAGTGCTGGTGCGGGCCAACCGGGCGATCAGCGACGCCGCGCGCGGCAAGACCGACATGTCCTGCGCGCAGGCGCTGCCGAAAGACCTTGGAGAATGGCGCAGCACCGTCGAGTTCGTGCTTGGGCCCTTCAGCTGCGGCAAGGATCTGAGCGAGGTCTCCGCGGTCGACTTTTCCAGGTCGATGGAGCGCGACAAGGATGCGTTCTGCCGGCAGGGCTTCGGGACGCTGCTCGCCAGACTTGCGGACGGCCTGCCGATCCGGCTCTCGACTCCTGTGAAACGAATCGAGACGTGGCAGCGCGGCCGGGTCACGGTCGAGACGGCGCGCGGAACGGTGGTCGGGCGCGCCGCGATCGTCACCGCGTCGACCAATATCATTGCGGCCGAGAAGATCAGGTTCGATCCCGAACTGCCGAGGCGTTATGTCGACGCCGCCAATCGGCTGCGGCTCGGCAGCTATGACCATGTAATTCTCGAAATGACGGGCATTCCGTTCGGCCCGCAAGGCGACGACCTCATCTACGAGAAATCCGACAGTGCGCGCACCGCGGCGATGCTCGCCAATGTCTCGGGCACGCAGCTCTGCATGGTCGAGGTCGCCGGCAAGTTCGGTCGCGATCTGGCGGGCAAGGGCGAGCAGGCGATGGTGGAGTTCGCCCTGGATTGGCTCGGCAATTTATACGGCGCGGAGATCAGGCGCTCGGTGCGGAAAGTGTATGCGACGCGCTGGAACGACGAGCCGTTCGTGCTCGGCGCGTTTTCGGCGGCGTCGCCGGGCGGCCAGTCCGCGCGCGCCGCTTTGATGGAGCCGATCCGCGATCGCATCTGGTTCGCCGGCGAGGCGGTGCACGAAACGCTGTGGGGCACGGTCGGCGGCGCGTGGCAGTCGGGCGAACGCGCGGCGGAAGCGGCGATGCGCAAGCTCGGCTTCATCACGACCCCGCGCGAACCGGTCGAAGCACGCCCGTCGCGTACGTCGCCGTCGCGCTCGCAGCGGGCGCGGAGTCCGGACCCTCAGCCGCGGATCCCGCAAATCATTAAGCCCGAGAGGTATTAGAGCAGGTTTCGCTCGGGGGGCAGGGCGGTCCAGGCGATCAAGTTCCGACGCACAAGGGCGCGTGCAGCTTGGCGAGGGTCGCGAGCACCGAAAGCGCGGTGATCCGCCCGGTGCGCGGGTTTTCCGAGGGGATGTTCTCGATCGACATCGAGAAGCGCGCCGAATCGGAGTCGACCTCGATCGCGTGGCAGTTGCGGGTCGCCGACGGGTCGGCCCAGATTTCGATCATGGTGCGGTCCGGCCCGATGCCCGCGAGCGAGAGCGCGGCGACCACATTGACATTGGCGGGGAACCCGGCGGCGGCCTCGCGCGCGGTGCCGGCGAACACCAGCTTCGGCTCGGTCAGCCCCTCGACCGAGATGTTGTTCTCGACGAGATAGGGGGAGCCGGCGAGGCCCTGCGGCGGCTTGCGCGTGACCATGCGCACCGAGTGGATGACGCCCTGCGCCGCCGCCGTAACCGCGTCGAGGCCGATCAGCGCGCCGGTCGGGACGATGATCTGGCCGCCTTTGTGCTCGGCAAGTTCGATCAGATCGGGATGCGACAGAAGCGCGCCGGCGCTCAGCACCACGACGCGCTTGCGCGCCGACAACATCGGCAGGCAAATATCCTGCAGCAGGGAGGCGGGGGCGCATTCGACGAGGAGGTCGGCATGCGACGGCATCGCCTCGAGTTTGACGATCGGGCAGGCGATCCCCTCCTGATCGAGCCAGGTACGCGCCTTGACGTGGTCGCGCGCGGCCACACCGGCGAGTTCGAGCCCGGGCATGCCTTTGGCGAGCGCGTGCGCCAGCGTTCGGCCGATGGCGCCGAGTCCCGCGATCCCAACCCGTGTCGGCATCATGCCCGCTGTCCCGCGCTGCCGTTTCTGGCGCCGGCGCACGCGGCCCGCGCAAATCTTGAACAATTCCGTTCATAACCCAACTCTGCAGGCAGACAAGGAGAAAGCCAATGGCCAAGTTCGTCCTTCAGGCGGTTGTATCCGCCCTGTTCGGCCTTGCCGGGCTGACCGTTACGCTCGCGCAGGACTTTCCGACCCGCCCGATGACCATGATCATCCCGTTCGCCGCAGGCGGCCCGACCGACGTGCTTGGGCGCGTCGTGGCCGCGCACCTGTCCGACATCCTCGGCCAGCAGGTGGTGGTGGAAAATGCCGGCGGCGCCGGGGGGATGAACGGCTCGAACCGGGTCGCGAATTCCCCTCCCGACGGATACACCTTCGTTCTCGGCACGGTCGGCACGCATGCGCAGGGCCAGACCCTGTACAAGAAGCCGCTCTACAATGCGGTCACCGACTTCACGCCGGTGGCGCTGCTCGCCGAGGTGCCGATCCTCCTGGTCGCGCGCAAGGATCTCCCGCCCAAGGACTTCAAGGAATTCGTCGCCTACGCCAAGGCGAACCAGGCCAAGATGCAGTTCGGCTCGGCCGGCGCCGGCTCGGCGACGCATCTCGGCTGCGTGTTGCTCAACCACGTGCTCGGGATCGAGGTCACCCATGTTCCCTACCGCGGCACCGGGCCGGCCATGCAGGACCTTCAGGGCGGCCGCATCGACTATCTCTGCGAGATCATCACGACGGCCAAGCCGCAGGTCGACGGCGACACGGTGCGTGCGCTTGCGATCTTCGACACCAAGCGCTCGCCCGCGCTGCCCGATCTGCCGACCGCGCTCGAACAGGGCACGCCCGATCTCGTCGCCTATACCTGGAACGCGATCTTTCTGCCGAAGAACGCGCCGGAGGCGATCGTGAGCAAGCTCAACGCCGCCGCCCGCGAGGCGATGAAATCGCCGCAAGTGCGCGAACGTCTGGAAAGCCTCGGCGCGCAGGTCGTCTCCGAGGATCGCATGACGCCGGAACACTTGCGGAAGTTCGTGGAAACCGAGATCGACAAATGGGCGGCGCCGATCAAGGCGAGCGGCGTCACCATCGAGTGAGGCGCGGACTCGGTTTGATGAATTAGATTCCCGCGCGCGGGAATGAGCGGAATACAGATCGGCGCGTTCCGAATCAGCGTTGGAGCGGCGTGCGGCTGCGCAGCGCGGCCGCGAGCGTGCCTTCATCGAGATAGTCGAGCTCGCCCCCGACCGGCACGCCATGCGCAAGGCCGGTCACCTTTACGCCAGCGCCGGCGAGCAGGTCGGTGGTGTAATGGGCGGTCGTCTGCCCGTCGACGGTCGCATTGAGCGCGAGAATGATCTCCGTCACCTCGGGCGCGTGCGCGCGCGTGACGAGCGCCTCGATCGACAAATCTTCCGGTCCGACGCCGTCGAGCGGAGAGAGCGTGCCGCCGAGCACGTGGTAGCGCGCGTCGACCGCGCGCGCTCGCTCGAGCGCCCACAGATCGGCGACGTCGGCGACCACGACGATGATCGATGGATCGCGCCGCGGATCGCTGCACACGGTGCAGGGGTTCTGCGTGTCGAGATTGCCGCAGAGGCCGCACACCGCGATCTTCTCCATCGCGCTCTGCAGCGCCGACGCGAGCGGGGCCATCAACAGGTCGCGCTTCTTGATCAGGTGCAGCGCGGCGCGCCGCGCGGAGCGCGGCCCGAGCCCGGGCAGCCGCGCAAGCAACTGGATCAGCCGCTCGATCTCGGGTCCGGCGACGGCCGCGGGCACGCTAAAAGTCCCGGAGAGCGCGCGTGGCGATGCCCACGGTACGCCCGCCCGCGCCGGCTTAGAACAGCTTCATGCCGGGCGGCAAGGGCAGGCCGCCCGTGAGCGCCAGCATCTTCTCCTGCACGAGCGTCTCGGCTTTGCGTCGCGCCTCCGCATGGGCGGCGATGAGCAGATCCTCGACGACCTCCTTTTCGTCCGGCTTCATCAGCGATGCATCGATCGAGACCGTTTTCAGCTCGCCTTTGGCGTTGATCTTCACGGTCACGAGATTACCGCCCGACGAGCCCTCCACCTCGATCTGGTCGAGTTCCGCCTGCATCGCCTCCATCTTCGTCTTGAGCTCGGCCGCCTGTTTCATCAGGCCCAGGAAATTAGCCATGGCAAACCCCTTCGGCGTTCGCGGGCGTCAATTCGCCGCCTCGCGTGTTGGAATAGGCGAGCGCTTCGGCTCAGATCGGGTCATCGACGTCGTCCGAGCGGCCGCGCGCTCCGAAAGCAGGCGTGTCGTCCTCGCCCGCCGGCTCCGGAACGGCGTCCTCCGCATCGGGAACCGCCGCGAGCCCTGCATCTTCCTCCGCGCGCAGGCGAACCGCCACGATTTCCGCTCCGGGAAAGCGCTCAAGCACGCTCTGCACCAGCGGATCGGCCTGCACGCCGCGCTCGATCTCGTCCTGGCGCGCCTGCAGCTGCGCCTTGACCGGCGGCTCGCCCCGTTCGGCCGAGAGCACCACCATCCAGCGCCGATTGGTGAACTCGCCGAGCTTGCGCGCAAGATCGCCGATCAGCGCCTTGGAGGCGGTCGGTTCGAGCGCGACCTCGAGCTTGCCATCTTCGAAGCGCACGAGCCGCACGTCGCGTTCGAGCGCGGCCTTGAGCGCGAGGTCGCGCTGCTCGCCGACAAGCGCGATCAGAGCGGCGAAGCTTGCGATCGGCTTCGGGGCCGTCGCGGCCGGCGCTTCGGCGGGAACGGAACGCGCCTCGCGCGCGGGCGCGGCCGCCCGCGCCGCAGCCGGCGCGCGGACTGCGCCGCGCTCGGGCGCGACAAGCTCGGAGCGAAAGCCGTGCGAGGTCGCGCCGCCGCCGGGCGGGCGAGGGCGCTCGCGCGGCTGCGAAGCGTCGGCGCCCGCGCTCGCCATGTCCCTGGACAGCGACCGGATCACCTCGTCCGGCGTCGGCAGGTCGGCCGCATGGGCGATGCGCACCAGAACCATCTCGGCGGCGGCGATCGGCTTCGCCGCACCGTCGACCTCCTCGATCCCCTTGAACAGCATCTGCCAGGTCCGCGACAGCGTTCGCATCGACAGTGCGGCGGCGAGCGCCCGTCCGCGCACGCGCTCTGCCTCGGGAAGCGAGCGATCCGCGGCGATCGTTGGAACGGCTTTCACGCGGGTGACGAAATGGGTGAACTCGGCAAGATCGCTGAGCACGATCAGCGGATCGGCGCCGCTGTCATACTGGTCGCGCAGTTCGCCGAGCGCGCCGGCAATGTCGCCGCGCATCAGGCGCTCGAACAGGTCGATCACGCGGCTCCTGTCGGCGAGGCCGAGCATCTGCTGCACGTTCTCGGCGCGCACCGGACCGGCGGCATGGGCGATCGCCTGGTCGAATAAAGAGAGCGCGTCGCGCACCGATCCGTCCGCCGCGCGGGCGATCAGCGCGAGCGCGTCGGGCTCGGCGGTCACCTCTTCGCGCGCCGCGATGCCTTCGAGATGCGCCATCAAACGCTCGGCGTCGAGCCGGCGCAGATCGAAGCGCTGGCAGCGCGACAGGATCGTGATCGGAACCTTGCGGATTTCGGTGGTGGCGAAAATGAACTTCGCGTGCGGCGGCGGCTCCTCGAGCGTCTTGAGCAGCGCATTGAACGCCGCCGTGGAGAGCATGTGCACTTCGTCGAGAATGTAGACCTTGTAGCGGGCGCTCACCGGCGCGTAGCGGATGGCGTCGTTGATCTGGCGGATATCGTCGACGCTGTTGTGCGAGGCCGCGTCCATCTCGATCACGTCGAAATGCCGGCTCTCCATGATCGCCGCGCAATGCAGGCCGAGCCCGGGCATGTGGACCGTGGGTCCCGCCACCGAGCCGTCCGGCAAGGCGTAATTGAGCGCGCGGGCGAGGATGCGGGCGGTCGTCGTCTTGCCGACGCCGCGCACCCCGGTGAGGATCCAGGCCTGGGGGATGCGGCCGGTCGTGAACGCGTTGGTGATGGTGCGCACCATCGCGTCCTGGCCGATCAGATCGTCGAAGGTCGCAGGACGGTATTTGCGGGCGAGCACGCGGTAGCCGGCTGGCTCGCTGGCGGGTGCGGAAGCCGTGCCCAGCAGGTCAGGCTCCGTCACTCGGCCGGAAAGATCGGCGTCGTTCATGAATCCGGCCGGCCTCGCAGGCGCTTGCTTGAAGTGGGAGGCTGACGAGCGACCCGAACCGGAGCTCGTTAGGGCTGCTTCCTTCCGGACCTGACCCGGTTGGCGAGTGGCTCGTCCACCGCCAACCTCCCGGCTCTATATCGGCGGAATGCAAGGGCAATGCAAGCGCAGCCGCGTAGCCCGCCTTTGCCTGTGGGCAGGACGGGCTCGCCCGCGCGGGCGGACAGGCGCTCGGCCGGAAGGGATGGCCGGCAGCAAAAAAATGGTAACGGCAGGCTGCGGTCCGCCGCAACCTGCCGTTACACCCCAGTTCCCCCTGATATTCGTGGTGAAACGGTGCGAGACAAGCCTAGCAGCCTGTCGGACTTAAGTAAGAGGGGCAAAAGTCGGGGCAGTCAGGCGGTGGCGCAGCGATGCCTGACAATTGTCGGCAAGTACGGGATTTCGGTGTGGTTGGGCACTGCCAGCCGTGAGCCGAGATATTCCCAGAATGTGATGCCGAGTTTTGCG
>DASUPI010000287.1:0-3782 GCA_036281135.1 Rhodoplanes sp.
GGCGAGCGGCAACAGCAGCATTTCGAGCGCCACCGAATGCCCGGACCGGGTTCGGCCGACCGCGCCCGCCGCGATCGCCGTGACGTCCTCGCCGACCCTGGCGACGAGCGAGCGCAACAGCGGGCGGCTGCCTGCGTCCCACAGCATCACGAACGGCGCCGCCTTCAATTCGCGGCAGAACAACGCGCAGACACGCGTTCCGGCCAGGAGGACCGAATGTCCGGCGTAGCGATCGAATGACAGGACGACGCTGTCGGCCAGCGCCTTGCGGACTGCGGCTAGATCGAGTTCCTTCCGCTGGGGCGCGATGCGCCGACCGCGCAGCGCGTTCCAATAGCAGAACACCTCGCGGCTCGATGCGTGCTTCATCGGCTTTTGCTCTGACCGGCCGGCAAAGCTGTGCTCGAATTCCCCGGACGGCGTTTGTCCGAGGTCATCCGCCAGGCCCCGTATGGTGATAGCGCAAGCCAGCCGCGTGCGGGCATTTACGATGATTTAAGGTTAACGGCGCGCAGCCGCGTTGCCGGAAAACCGGCTTGCTTGCGGTGAAGTCAGGGCTGGCCTATGTGAGCCGGGCCCGCTGGAATGGATTCGTGACGAAAACCTCCGAGCCTCTGTTCAATGTGCCGGCCGTGATCGTGTTGACGATCGCCGCGTTCGGCATCGTCCATGGCGTTCGCGAACTGATCCTCACGTCCCAACAGGACGTCGAGTTCCTGCTCCTGTTCGCCTTCATTCCTGCGCGCTATACGCCGGCGATGCTGGCGGTGGATGCGCTTCCCGGCGGTTTTGGCGCCGACCTTTGGACCTTCGTCACCTACGCCTTCATCCACGGCGACCTGACGCATCTCGCCATCAATGTCATCTGGCTCCTCCCGTTCGGGAGCGCTGTCGCGCGCCGCGTCGGCGCCGCGCGATTTCTCGCACTGTTCGCCGCGACGGCGGCGGCGGGCGCGGCGCTGCATCTCGTCACCCACCCGGGGGAGCTGTTGCCGATGATCGGCGCTTCGGCCGCGGTCTCCGGGTTCATGGCGGCGGCAATCCGCTTCGTGTTTCAGGCGGGCGGCCCGCTCGGCGTATTCCGCGGCGCGGAAGCGCCGATCTATCACGTGCCCGCTGTTTCGCTCCGGGAGGCGCTGCGCGATCCGCGCATTCTCGCTTTCCTTGCAGTCTGGTTCGGACTCAACGCTTTGTTCGGGATCGGATCGGTGAGCTTGCTGGGCGTCGAGCAGCCTGTCGCGTGGCAGGCGCATATCGGCGGGTTCCTCGCCGGGCTTCTGCTTTTTCCCATGTTCGATCCTGTCACCGTCGCGACTGCAGCAAAGAACTGAGTGCGACGCGTTGCAGTCGAGCGCTTGCCTTCGACGCGGTCGCGAACGCACTTCGCGCCTTGCACGCTCGGCGGATTTGTCCGATGATCCGCGATTGCCCGCCGGAGCGCTCGGGCGGCTAGGCTCGTCTGCTCGGTCTCACGATTCGGCCCGTGCGAGGAGCCACGCACGCGAAATAAGGAAAACGACGCCAGTCGTGCTCCGGTGTAATTTAAGGAGGCGAGCTTGACCGTTCACCACATTCTGTCCCGCAAAGGTTCGACGGTCTACACCATTGAACCCACGGCTTCGCTTGCTTACGCAGCCAAGTCCCTCGCCGATCATGGCATCGGCGCGCTGGTGGTGACCGGGGCGGAGGGTCGGCCCGTCGGCATCGTTTCGGAGCGCGACATCGTGCGCGCGTTGAGCGCGCGCGGCAGCGCGGCGCTGGAAACGACGGTGGCCGAAATCATGACCCGCAAGGTCCTCACCTGCAGCAGGCAAGACAAGCTGGTCGACCTGATGCAGCGCATGACCGAAGGGAAGTTCCGCCATTTCCCCGTCGTAGAGGACGGCCGACTGGTCGGTATCGTGTCGATCGGCGACGTGGTCAAATCGCGTCTCGAGCAGATGGAAGAAGAGTCGAACGCGTTGCGCGAGTACATCCGCTCGGCGTGATCCGGGCTGGCCGCGGCAGCAATCAACCAGAGCTGCGCTTCCCAACCGAGCGTGCCGGCGCGCCGCTTGCTGCGCATGCCCGTGGGCGAGCGCCGGGCGACGCGTGGTATACTGCGGGTATGTAGCGCAGTTTTGAATGCCACTCCGTAACACAAGGTCAGCAAATGCCGACGAGGCCAGAGCCCGCCATCATCACTGGAGAGTGCGCTCCGATCGATCCCGGCGCCTTCCGCTTTGTGAAAAGCAACAGGCGCTCGGCTTGGGGCGCTCAGCCACGGCACAAGATCAATCGGCACAGCTCCGGGGATGCGCGAGTTGGCGAGTCAGAAATGGTGCTGATCGGCCTACCCCTCCCAAATGCGCGTCGCTGCCGGGCTCGCCGGGTTCTTCACCTTGATCCAGGTTCCGCACCCGCCCGGAGCAGTAGGGCGCATCGCGCCGCTTCACACGATGCCCTCGCAGCCGAGCTTGCGAAACACGGTGGTGGAAGAGTGCCGAAGCGCTACTCGCTGGGCGTCAAGTGGCTACTTGATGTTGCGCCACGAGAATAGCAACCAGTGCGGCTTGTTGCGTCTATCCTCGTGTTTCACTTGCGCCATCAAAGCGCCCAGGCGTTCCGCTTCTCGTTGCCACTGGTCCCGACTGTCCATGATCCGGCCGATAATCGCAAAAAGGAATTTCTCCATCGCACGTAGTCGTTCCAATTCGATGCGCAATAGCTTTATTTCCCGCCGCATAATCGGTACCGGATCGGACGCGTCCGGCAATTGTGGCGCCGGAGATATGCGCGTGAAGGGATGAACGTTAGCAGCGGTGGTCTGATTTAGCATGTGCAAAGCGTGCCGAAGTATGGTTTACAAACGGTTAACGCCCCGCGGTTGATTTCATTCGCTCTACGGCCCATCATCAGAACTCGCCAAGGGCCCATTATAGCCCGGCAGAATGCATCGGCGCTAGCAAGACGCCGATCGAGGGCAACCCTGATCCAGATCACATCAGCACGTCCTATGCCGAGCGATCAAATCTTAACGTTCGTATGCATACTCGACGCTTCACTCGACTGACCAATGCCTTCTCAAAAAAGGTTGAAAACCATGCGCATTCTGTAGCCTTGTTCGCTATGTACTACAACTTCGTTCGCATCCACAAGACGCTGCGAACAACCCCTGCTATGGCCGCCAGCGTGACCAATAGGCTTTGGGAAATAGGTGATATCGTGGATGTACTAGAAGCTTGGGAGACGTCGCAGAGGCAGGCGTGAAAAGCAGGTACACAGAGGCCGAGATTGCTAGGGCTCGTGCGCGATATCGTCCGCAGCGGATTAGAATCCTTTTCGTCGGCGAGTCTCCTCCATCAAACGGGAACTTCTTCTACTGCGGCAACAATGACATGCTGCGTCACATGCGGAGCGCCGCAGGGGCAACGTCGGACAGCGACGATATTTTCTCCAGAGCTTCATGGCCCGCGGGTGCTATCTCGACGACCTCGTGCCGACGCCCGTGGACCATCTGCCGAGATCGGAGCGCGAGAGAATATGCTGGGACGCGCGCCACGATTTGGCGGCTAGTGTTCTGACCCATTTATAGGATTCCCAATGGCCTGCAAATCAGATTGAACGGCGGCATGCGAAACATCGATGCATGCCTGTACGTCAGGCCCCAGTGACCGGACGACACTGGAGCGGCTCGTCGCTGATGGCAAGACGGCGCAGAAAATCGTTGCACGCGCACGCATTGTGCTGCTGTCGGGTCGCGGGTTCGGCACGAATAGCATCCAGCGCGAGGCTCGGGTATC
>DASUPI010000288.1:0-3405 GCA_036281135.1 Rhodoplanes sp.
CATCGTCAAGCGGGCGCTCGAAACCCTCAAGGGCCGGGCCCGGATCAAGCGGACCATGTGGTCGCGGCGGGCGCAGGAATACGAGGCGAAGATCAATTCGGGCAATATCGTCGCGATCGCCGAGGTCGTGCGCGACCTCTATCGGTCGGAAAGCCAGCCCGAGCAGTCCTACAGCGAGCGTCAGCTTTACGAGGCCGCGCTCGACCGTCTGGCGCGGGAAATTTCGGCCGTGCAGCGGATCACCGACACCGAGGCGGTGAAGGAGATCGAGGGAGCGCTCGCGAAGGGTCCGCGCCGCGGCTTGAAGCCGGCGGACGAGGTTGAGGCGGAGGCCGCGTAAGCGGTTCGCGCAAACCACAGTTAACGAGACAAGGCGCCGGGAAACCGGCGCCTTTTTTATTCGTCGAGCAGCGTGAACTGCAGCAGCAGGGTGCGCTGCAGGGCCGAGAAATTGTCGTCGGAGAGAAGCGTCAGCACAGTCTCGCCCTGCGGGGTCCGGTGAACGCCGAGCGCCTCCATATTGTCGACCTGGTAGCCCATATCGGCGAACAGGAGGATCGGACCGTCGACCAGCCCGCCCGGGGCGATCGACGCCAGAGCGATGCGGCGCAGGCGGATGGCGACGCCGCTCGTCCAGGAGAAGCGGCGTTCGAGCAGCAGCAGGTCGCCGGAGGGCAGCAGCGCGCAGTCGCTGATGTCGAAATCGTCGGTGCGGCGGACGGTGAAGCCGCCCGGCGCCGGCCCGCCGATCAGGAATGCGCGCGTATTGCCGGCGCTGTCGAGGCCGCGTTCTGAGAAGGCGATCAGCGTGCCCGCCAATGGCATCGCCTTGGGCACGAACGCCAAAGCCTCGATCCCGCGATTATTGGGCAGGGTCTGCACCGCGGGGGAGGTTCGGATCGGCTCTGCCCGCGCCAGCACGCCCTGGCGGGCAAAATCGAACTTCACGATGCGGTTGACCCGTTCGATGCCGACATAGAGCGTGCCCTGGCCGTCATCGGCGATCCCTTCGGTATCGTACCAGCCGCGCGCCGCGAGCCTTTGCCCGCCGGCGTCGAGCATGGGCGCCATCGCGGCTTCGGCGATGCCGGCCGGCCGCGCGCCGTCATAGACGATCCGTCCGGTGAACCAATTGCCCTTGTCCGTGATCGCGACGAACTGCGCGCCATCGCGACCCATACGCAGGCCCGAGAGCCCGCCGAAATCCCGGGACGACGATGTCAGTTCGACGCCGCCGCGGAATTCAAGCCGGCCGAACTGCCGCAGCTCGGGCTCGTTTGTCTTGAACGCATCGATCGCGCGCGCCCGGACATCGACGGACGCGCTGCGATTGGGCGCGACGATTGGCTCCGCCACAGAGCGGAGCGGTTGGACCGGGCCCGCCGCGGCGACCAGGCCGAGCACGGCCAGACGCGCCGGCCATCGCCATTTGGAGAGAAGGCGGAGGATCACGCGTTGAGCCGTCGGCGGATCGGGCGGCCCGGCTCGACGGCCTGCTCGTCGAAAAGCTCGGCCAGTTTATCGGTCATCGCGCCCCCCAGTTCCTCGGCATCGACGATGGTGAGCGCGCGCCGGTAATAGCGCGTGACGTCGTGGCCGATGCCGATCGCGATCAGCTCCACCGGCGAACGCTGCTCGATGTCCTCGATCACGAAGCGCAGGTGGCGTTCGAGGTAGTTCCCGGAATTCACCGAAAGGGTCGAATCATCGACCGGGGCGCCGTCGGAAATCATCATGAGGATTTTCCGCGCCTCCGTGCGGCCGAGCAGGCGCTTGTGCGCCCAATCAAGCGCTTCGCCGTCGATGTTCTCCTTGAGCAGACCTTCCCGCATCATCAGCCCGAGATTCTTGCGCGAGCGGCGCCATGGCGCATCGGCGGACTTGTAGATGATGTGGCGCAGGTCGTTGAGCCGGCCGGGGTTGGCCGGCTTCCCCGCGGCGAGCCAGGATTCGCGCGATTGGCCGCCCTTCCACGCCCGCGTGGTGAAGCCGAGAATCTCCACCTTCACGCCGCAGCGCTCGAGCGTGCGTGCGAGGATGTCGGCGCAGGTGGCCGCGACCGTGATCGGGCGGCCGCGCATCGAGCCGGAATTGTCGATCAGGAGCGTGACGACCGTGTCGCGGAAATTGGTGTCCTTCTCGCGCTTGAAGGACAAGGGATGCAGCGGATCGACGATGATCCGCGCGAGCCGCGCCGGGTCGAGCTGCCCTTCCTCGAGGTCGAATTCCCAGGCGCGGTTCTGCTGCGCCATCAGACGGCGCTGCAGCCGGTTGGCGAGACGCGCAACCACGCCCTGCAGATTGGCGAGCTGCTTGTCGAGATAGCCGCGCAGGCGCTCGAGCTCGTCCGGCTCGCACAGCTCCTCCGCGCCCATGACCTCGTCGAACTTGACGGTGAAGGGCCGATATTGCGGGCTGCGCGGTTCGTTCGGGCGGTGGCGCGGGCGCCACGGCTCGGAGGCGGTTTCGGAGTCGCCGGTGTCCGACTCGTCCGGCATTTCGGCGGAAGGGGCGTCGAGCGTCTCCGTTGCGGTGTCGGGCGTCTGGTCAGGCGACGCCTCCGCCTGCTCGACCGCCATGCGCTCCATGTCTTCCGACTCTGCCGACTGCCCGTCCTTGCCCTGGTCGTCCTGGCGCTCGTCTTCGCTGCCCGACTCGCTGTCCTCGTCGTCCTCCGCGCTGGAGCGTTCGTCGGCCATGTCGAGCGCTTCCAACAAATCGTGGACGACATCGCCGAAGCGGCGCTGATCCTCGATCAGCTTCCCGAGCCGGTCGAGGTCGCGGCCCGCGCGCCCCTCGATCCAGGGCTGCCACAGCTCGACGATCTTGCGGGCGGCGCGCGGCGGGGATTCCCCGGTCAACCGCTCGCGCACGATCATCGCGAGCGCGTCCTCGATCGGCGCGTCGGCGCGATCGGTGATCTCGTCATAGCGGCCGCGGTGAAAGCGGTCGTCCAGCATCGAATTCAGATTGCGCGCGACGCCGATCATCCGGCGGGCGCCGATCGCCTCGACCCGCGCCTGCTCGACCGCCTCGAACACGCCGCGCGCCTGCGGATTGCCCGGCATCAGCCTGCGGTGCACTTTCGGATCGTGGCAGGCGAGCTTGAGCGCGATCGAATCGGCGTGGCCGCGCACGATCGCGGCGTCGCGCCGGGTCATCTTGCGCGCCGGCTCCGGCAGCCGCGCCTTGCCGGGCGCAAGGCCTGGGCGCTCGGCCGCGAACGTCACTTCCAGCTCCGGGGTTTTCGCGATCGCGCGCAGGCAGGCGGTCACCGCGCGCTTGAACGGCTCGGTCGGCGCTTCCTTCGACCCGCTGCGGAATTTTGTGTTGGTGGTCATCGCCCGTCCTTACAGCGCCTTGGTAAACCAGTGACGCTTCACGCCACGGGGGTAGCCATCGATT
>DASUPI010000289.1:0-4068 GCA_036281135.1 Rhodoplanes sp.
GGCGGTGCTGGCGCTGCCGCTCGTCTGGCTGCGCGGATTCAATTCCGACGACGGGGTCGCGGTGACGCTGGCGCAAACCGCGATCATGGATGGGCAATGGCTCACGCCGCACATGTTCAACCTGCGCTTTGCCGAGCGGCCGGTGCTGCTGTCTTGGGTGATCGCGGCGCTCAGTCTGCCGTTCGGAAGCGTCAGTGAGTTCACCGCGCGGCTGCCGATCATCCTCTCTCTGCTCGGCGGCTGTCTGTTGATCTTCGACCTGCTCCGCCGCGCGGCGAGCGTTCCCGCCGCGCTGTTCGGCGTCGCCCTGTTTCTCGCCTGTCCGCTCGTACTGCGGGCCTATGTCATGACGACCGCGGACCTGCCGCTCGCGGTGCTTCTCTTTCTGGCGTTCCATGTCTGGTGGACCGGCTTCGCCGCCGGGCGGCTGACGCTCATGCGGTGGATCGGCATCGGCGGCGTCCTCGCGTTCGCAGCGCTTCTGAAAGGGCCGCAGCCGGTCGGCTATTTCTTTCTCGGCGTGGGCGCGTTCGTGGTCGTCAGCCGCTCCTGGGCGCAGCTTCCGGGCTTAGTACTCGCGGGCGTCGTCTCCGCGCTCCCGGTGGCCGCGTGGTACATGCATGTCTATGCGCCGGGCGACGAGACAACATGGGCGATGTTCATGCGGCTCGACAGAGTCGGTTCCGCGAGCCTGCCTCACCCCCTGCGCGCGACGGCGAACATTGCCGTGGAGACGCTGCCCGCCTCGATCCTGGTGAGCCTGTTCCTCCTCACCGGCGCGGCGCGGCGCGGCGGGAAGGCTCCCCCGTCGTTCATCGCGGCGCTCGCGTGCTATGCGTTCACCTGCACCGTGGCCCTGCTGTTCTGGCCCGGAGGGGAGGCCGCCCGCTATTTCTTTCCGATGGCGCCGCCGCTGTGCGTTCTCGGCGGACTCGCATTCGATCGCCTATCCGGCCGCGGGCCGCTGTTCGTTGCGCCCGTCCTCGTCGTGGCGCTCGCCATTCTCGGTTATGCCGCTGTGTACTCGGCGGTAGCGTCGCCGTTGCTCGCCGCCCAGTTCCGATCGACGAAGATCGACGCCGCGCGGATCATGGAGCGCCTGCGCGCCGCGCCTGCTCCCATCTACCGGCTCGGGCCGGCCGCCATGAACGAGTTTTCCTATCTGCCGGTGCGCGTGATCACCGTGGTGGATATGCGATTGCTCGAGACCCTCCGCGGTCCCGCCTGGATCGTCGTGCCGTCGGACGCGGCCGACGATCTTCTCGCCAAGCGGCAGGGAGCCCTTCACTTTGTCATGGCGTTCGGACGCCCCGAGCGATGGCGGCTTCTTCGGCTCGACGATTGATCGCCGGTTGCAACGATCACGGCCGCCTCGGAATCGTCGCTGGCAAGTCGTACGCCAATCGGCTTCAAGCACGGACGGACATGCGCGTTGAATGCAAGCGCTGTCCGCGATAACAGTCGGCGGGATCGACGGCCGGTTGCAATGAGCGGAAGAGGGGAAAGCATGCCAGTCGCGCTCGCTGCGAACGCGAGTCTGCCAGAACTTCCTGACCTCGGCCCCGTGTCCGTGAAAGCGGCGCCCGAGATCACGATCGTCGTCCCGACCCTCAACGAACGCGCCAACGTCCCCATTCTCGTGCCGCGCCTGCAGCGGCTCCTGGCCGGCGTCGACTGGGAAATCGTGTTCGTTGACGACAATTCAGCCGACGGCACGGCGGCCGTCGCGCGCGCGATCGGCGAAGCCGACAGCCGCGTCCGCTGCATCCGGCGCATCGGCCGGCGCGGCCTTGCCGGCGCCCTGCTCGAAGGCATGCTGTCGAGCCAGGCGCGCTGGGTCGCGGCGCTCGACGCCGACCTGCAGCACGACGAAACCTTGCTGATGGCGATGGTCGAGCGCCTGCGCCAGGGCGATGTCGATCTCGTCGTCGCCAGTCGCTACATCGACGGCCAAAGCGGGGAGGGATTCGCTCCGCGCCGCGCGCGCGCGAGCCGCTGGTCGTCCGTGGTCGCACGCCGCTTCCTCGGCGTGGAACTGACCGATCCGATGAGCGGCTTCTTCATGATCCGCCGCGACACGGTCGAGGAGCTCGCGCCGTCGCTCTCATCGCAAGGCTTCAAGCTCCTGCTCGACATCGTGGCGACCGCGCGCGGCAAGCTCCGCGTCGTCGAACTGCCTTACGTCTTCCGCGCGCGCCAGCATGGGCTGAGCAAGCTCGACACGCGGGTGATTCTCGATTTCGCCGCGCTCGTGATCGCCAAGCTGACGAACGACGCGGTGTCGCTGCGCTTCCTTCTGTTCTGCTTTGTCGGCCTCACCGGGGTCGCCGTCCATATGTCCGCGCTGGCGCTGGCCGTCGATGCGGCGGCGCTGCGCTTCAGCGTTGCGCAGGCCGTCGCCACGGTCGTCGCCATCACCTGGAACTTCGTGCTCAACAATCGCCTGACCTATCGCGACCAGCGTCTCACCGGATGGCGGTTCCTGACCGGGCTCCTGTGGTTCCAGGCCATCTGCTCGGTCGGGGCGGTGTCCAATGTCGGCGCGGCGAGCTGGATTTACGACAACGGCCCCGGCTGGTGGATCGCCGGTTTGGGCGGGGCGGTCATGGGCGCGGTCTGGAACTATGTGGTGAGCGCCGCCTTCGTCTGGCGCCAGCGCTAAGCGCCGGCCTAACAACGCTTGAATCGGTTGCGTTTTCTGTTTCTTGCCGCCGGTCAGCGCCGCTATACTCCTCTGCTTGAGTCGGGGGCGGATCATGCGCGTTGGGAAGGAGGCGATATGTGCCGCTGGATTGCCTATCGGGGTCAGACGATCGCGCTCGAGCACTATGTCACGGCGCCGGCGCACTCCCTGATCGCGCAGAGCATCCATGCGCTTGAGTCGACCGCGAGCACCAATGGCGATGGTTTCGGCCTCGGCTGGTACGGCGAGCATGTCGAACCCGGCCTCTACCGCGAGGTGCGCCCGGCCTGGTCGGACGAGAACCTGCGCTATCTGTGCCGGCACATCCAGTCGCATCTGTTCTTCGCCCATGTGCGCTCGTCGACCGGCACTCCGACCAACCGGCCCAATTGCCATCCCTTCGCCTGCGGCCGCTGGCTGTTCATGCATAACGGGGTGATCGGCGATTGGCAGCGCGTGCGCCGCCGGGTGGAGGGATTGATCCCCGACGCGCTCTACGGTTCGCGCGTCGGCACGACCGATTCGGAAGCGGTCTTCCTCGCCATCATGGGCGCGGGCGCCGAGCGCGATCCCGTAGGCGCGACGCTGCGCACGCTCGGCGTTCTCACCGCGATGATGAACGAGGGGGACCGGCACGAGCCGCTGCGCTTTACCTCGGCGCTCGCGAACGGGCGCGGTCTCTACGCCTTCCGTTATGCCGCCAACACGTCGGGCAATTCGCTGTACTACCGCTCCGCGGGCGCCGACGTGGTGATCGTGTCCGAGCCGCTCGACCGCGACCATTCCGGCTGGACCGAGGTGCCCGAGAACCATATCGTGGTCGCGCGCGCCAACCGGCCGGCGGAGCTCGTGCCGTTCGATCTCGCCCACTCCGTCGCCGCGGAGTAATTTCGGCTTGCCTCCGTGTCATTCCGGGGCGCGGGCAACGCCCGCGAGCCCGGAATCCATCCTCGCAGGCAAAGCTTATGGATTCCGGACAGCCTCACTGTGTTCGGCTTCCGGAATGACCGGGCGGAGCTATTCAGTCGGCTTGACGACCCTCACAGCCCGCTGAACCAGTTGTAGTTCTGGTTCTCCCAATAGCCGCCGCGGTCCTCGTTGGTGACCTCCATCGCGATCACATATTTCGGGTTCTTGAAGCCGACCTTGGTCGGCATGCGGATCTTCATCGGGAACCCATAGGCGCGCGGCAGGATGTCGTCCGCGAACTTGAAGGTCATCTGCGTCTGCGGATGCAGCGCGGTCGCCATGTCGATCGTGTTGGTGTAGCCCTCGGCGCAGCGGAACCAGACATATTTGGCGCGCGTGTCCGCCCCGACGCGGCGGAGGAACTCGCGCAACGGGCAGCCGGTCCAGCTTCCGATCGCGCTCCAGCCCTCGACGCA
>DASUPI010000290.1:0-4739 GCA_036281135.1 Rhodoplanes sp.
GCGACCACCAGCACACGCGGATCCGGCCGATGGCCGAAGTCGACGGCGCGGTCGAAATGCAGGAGCCGGCAGAACGGCCGTTCCCAGAGCGCCTCGATGCGGACCGGCACGGTCTTGCCGTTGACCACCGTCTCGGTGATCCCCCATTCGGGCTGGCTGTAGCGCCGTGTCGCGCGCTCGAACAACTCGCAGGCGGCCGCCATCGACTTGCCCATGGTCGTTTGCGAAAGCGGATTGGCGGGATTGTTGAAAAAGAGGCGGGTCGCGTCAGCGATGGCGCGCGACGGGTTCAACGCCGCATGGGTCATTTCATAAAACCAGTAGAGCGGTGAAGACAAACCGCCGCCCAGACCGCCGTCGCCACCACACGGCGCCGGTCCACCGGTTTCGCTAATTGTCATGACAATACTCCTACTCGGAGCTTATGATAGCGCCGCGATGGCGGCCTTTTTTGTTCTTTATCAATCATGCGACTCATTGCTGCATTGGGCAATGGAAATCGATGACAAAACGGCGTTATCGCCGCTGAGCGGGATGGTCGGCCGCGCGGCAGGCGGAACCCGCGGAGCCTACTCCCCGGTCTGCAGCAACGAGCCGTTGCGGCGGGCGCTATTCAGCAACTGGAGAAAGCCAAACGACCCCGCGGTGAAGAACACGATATTCAGGGCGAACGCCTGCAACATCAGATCGGCGCGGAAGACGCGGTCGATCAGGAGCGCCCGCATCCCTTCGAAGACATAGGTCGGCGGCAGCGCCCAGGCGAAATATTGCAGCCAGCCGGGGAGGACCGCGACCGGGTAGTAGACGCAGGTGAGCGGGAGAAAGATGAACATGATGGTCCAGGCGAGGTTCTCGGCCCCGAGCCCGTTGCGGAGAACAAGGCCGGACACGAAAATCCCCACCGCCCAGCTCGTCAGGATCAGATTGGCGAAGAACGCCGCCAGCGCGAGCCCCATGCCGTAAAGGTTGAACCCGAAGAAGGCGATTGCGAGAAGCGAGACGGGGATCATCCCGATCAGGAGCCGCACCACGCTCATGATCATCAGGGAGATGATGAATTCCACCGGCTTGAGCGGGCTCATCATCAGATTGGCGAGATTGCGCGACCACATCTCCTCGAGAAACGACACCGAGAAGCCGAGCTGGCCGCGGAACAGGATGTCCCACAACAGCACCGCGCCGATGAAGGTGCCCCCCGCGCGGGCGAAAAAGCTGTCGGTCTGCGCCACATAGAGCTGCAAAAAGCCCCACATGAGCATCTGCACCGCCGGCCAGTAGACGAGCTCGATCAGGCGCGGCCAGGACGAACGCAAGAGGTACCAGTAGCGCTCGACCATCGCCGCGATGCGGTACGCCGAAATGCCGGCTTCCGGGCTGCGCAAGCTCACTGGGCGGCCTCGAGATTCTGCCGGCCGCGCGCGACATCGAGGAAGACCTCTTCGAGAGTCGTGCGGCCATAGCGCGCGAGCAAGGCTGCCGGCGTGTCGTCGTCCTCGATCTTTCCCCGCTTCATGATGATCACGCGCTCGCACAGCCGCTCGACCTCGGCCATGTTGTGGGAGGCGAGCAATACGGTCGCGCGGCGCTCGACCCGGTAGCGTTCGAGATGGCCGCGCACCCAGTCGGCGGTGTCAGGATCGAGCGAGGCGGTCGGCTCGTCGAGCAGGAGCACCTCGGGGCGGTTGAGCAGGGCCTTGGCCAGCGACACCCGCGTCTTCTGGCCGGCGGAGAGCTTGCCGGTCGGCCGGTCGAGAAAATCGGCCAGGTCGAGCTCTCCCGCAAGCTCGGCGATGCGCTCGCCGATATGGTCGACCCCGTAGAGGCGGGCGAACACGGTCAGGTTCTGCCGCACGGTCAAGCGCATGGG
Organism: Rhodoplanes sp.; assembly: GCA_036281135.1. GTDB lineage: Bacteria > Pseudomonadota > Alphaproteobacteria > Rhizobiales > Xanthobacteraceae > Rhodoplanes. Next base: position 1,868 of record DASUPI010000290.1, read on the forward strand.
CATTTCGACATAGGGGCTCTCGAAATTCATGCGGTGCAGCACGCGGTAGCGCTGGCGCGGCATCTCGGCCCCCAGCACCTTGACCGTGCCGGAGGTCGGCGTCACGAGGCCCATGATCATCGCGATGGTGGTGGTCTTGCCCGCCCCGTTGCCGCCGAGCAGGCCGGTGATCGAGCCGACCGGCAGGGCAAAGGAGACGCCCGCGACCGCCATGCCGCTCTTGTATTCCTTGACGAGACGGTCGGCGACGATGGCTTGAGGCGTGTCGATCATGATGGCGCTGAGCATTTTCCGGCGAAGCCTGCCTTCGGACTTGATCCGGGGGTGGACACCGGTTCGCCGCAGAAAATGCGACCACAGAAGCAGGGATGCGCCTGATGTATGCGGGCGGACGGCAGAGGCAAGGGTGGGGCTACGCGTCTACCCAGTTCGTCTGGCCAGTCCAACACTTGCTTCAGAAGCCAGCATTACTCCAGTCGTGCTGGCGTGAATCCCTTGCAAAGGCTCCTCAGGCAACCCCGCGTGCGGACTGAAGATAATCCGCCCGGCCGCGCCGGTCTTGCGGTGCGGCCGCGTGGTGATCTCCACGTCCTGATTGAACGCGGTCAACATCCGCATCAGCCGCGCCACTGAGTAGCCGCGGTAATGGCCGCTGAGGATGTTCGACAGATCGGGCTGCTTGACGCCGAGAAGCTTCGCCGCGGCGGTCTGCGACAGCTTCCTCTCCTGGATAAGGCGGGAAAGCTGCACGACCAGCGCGGCCTTCAACTGACGTTCCTCAGCGTTGGGGAGGCCGAGGTCGGCAAAAATGTTGCCGCTGCCGATGTCATGCGCGGGCAGGGACTTCTTGCTCATGATCTCGCTCCCTTCCCGGTTGCCCGGTGGATGGTTTCCGCCTCGCGCAGGCGCTGCCGAACCTTTAAGGGGCTTGGCGTTTCCGGGATGGTCGCCGAGCTGCGCCGTGAAAAGCGATTGCCCGATCTCTTGCCTCACCTTTGCAGGAAACGCCCGCAAGTCCTTTCGGCTTGAACCGACGAACACTGCCGGCCGGATCATGCGCAGCAGGTCATTCATCGATTATAGTAATATTGCTATAGTTGTCCGTCAAGGAGATGGAGTTCCGCGGCTTTGCAATCGCCAGCACCTCGGACGGACACGAAGGCCCCAGGTTTCCTGGTCAGGCGGTGAGAGCCCGCTTACACCGTGGTGACGTCGCGCAGCGCCTCGACGATGCCGTCGACCACCTCCTCGACCATCTCCGGATCGTCGCCCTCGCCGGTGACGCGGATCACCGGCTCGGTGCCGGAGGGCCGGACGATCAGCCGGCCCTGGCCGTTGAGCCGCTGCTCGGCTTCGGCGATCGCGTCGCGCACTTTCGCATGCTCGGTCGGCTTCTCTTTGCCGTTGCTGCGATAGCGCACGTTCTTGGTGACTTGCGGCAGCGGATCGAAACGATGGCAGACCTCCGACACCGGCCGGTCGAGCTTTTTCACCACCGCGAGCACCTGCAACGCGGCGACGAAACCGTCGCCGGTCGTCGCGTAATCGGACAGGATGATGTGGCCGGAGGGCTCGCCGCCGACATTGTAGCCGCGCGCGCGCATCTCCTCGAGCACGTAGCGGTCGCCGACCGGCGTGCGCACGAGCGACAGGCCCGTGGATTGGAGATGCCGTTCGAGGCCGAGATTGCTCATGATGGTCGCGACGAGGCCGGGCTGCGCGAGCCGCCCGTCCTCCTTCCAGCTGTCGGCGATGACCGCCAGGAGCTGGTCGCCATCGATGAGATGGCCCCGCTCATCCACCATGACCACGCGGTCGGCGTCGCCGTCGAGCGCGATGCCGACATCGGCGCGCATTTCGCGCACCTTCGCCATCAGCGCGCCGGGCGCGGTCGAGCCGCATTCGTGGTTGATGTTGAATCCGTCCGGCTCGACCCCGATCGAGATGACTTCCGCGCCCAGCTCCCATAGCGCCGCCGGCACGACGCGATAGGATGCGCCGTTGGCGCAGTCGACCACGACGCGCAGCCCTTCGAGCGACAGCGCGCGCGGCAAAGTGCGCTTGGCGAACTCGATGTAGCGGTCGTGCACGCCCTCGATGCGCTTGGCGCGCCCGAGCGCGGGTGACTTCGCGAGTTTCTTGGCGAGATCGGAGTCTACCAGGCGCTCGATCTCCTCCTCCACATCGTCGGAGAGCTTGTAGCCGTCCGGCCCGAACAGCTTGATGCCGTTGTCGTCATAGGCGTTGTGCGAGGCCGAGATCATCACCCCAACATCGGCCCGCATCGAACGGGTGAGCATCGCGACCGCAGGCGTCGGCATCGGACCGAGCAGCAGAACGTCGAGTCCGACCGAGGTGAAGCCCGCGACCATCGCGGTCTCGATCATATAGCCGGAGAGCCGGGTATCCTTGCCGATCACCACGCGGTTGCGGTGCTCGCCGCGGTGAAACACCAGACCGGTGGCTTGGCCGACCCGCAGAGCGAGGTCCGGAGTGATCACGCCGTTCGCACGGCCGCGAATGCCGTCTGTGCCAAAATATTTATGCGCCATGGTTTCCTGACGATGCAATGAGAATGCCCTGCGCGCGCTGCGCGCAGGGGTCAACAATCATTGTACAGCATTTTTGGTCGAAATACGGAGCCGGAAGGCGGGAAATGCCGTGATAAGGATAATGCTGTCGGACTAGAAACAACGGCTGGTCAGGCGTCCTTGTCGTGCCGGCTCGGCTTCGGCTGGCTGATCGACACGGGGTCGGAAGCGGGAAAGCTCTCCTCGAGCGCCTCGTCGAGCTCGTCGCTCTTGCGCTGCTTCTTGGCCTCGTTCTTGGCATCCTTCTTCGCGTCGGCGTAATCGTCCGTTTGCGCCGGTTT
>DASUPI010000291.1:0-6740 GCA_036281135.1 Rhodoplanes sp.
CTCCCGCGCCAGCTTCGCGGCATAGGTCGCAAGATCGTCGATATGCGCCATCTCCGCACGGCGGCGGATCCGGCGGCCGACGGTCGATTTCTTGTAGTGGCCGAAATCGGTGCCGCACCGCCGCTGCAGCAGCTGCAGGATCTGACGTTCGGGATCGACCGAGCGGCCCTCGTCGACCGGCTCGTCGGCAAGAGGCAGCGTCTCGCCATCGATCATGCGCTGCACAAGACGCGGCAGCAGCTTGGGCGGCGCGGAGGCGTTCGCGAGATTCCGCTCGATGAGCGAACGCGGCATGCTGTCGAAGCGCGCTGTCGCCGGGTCCTGCGCGAGCACGATGCCGCCCGCATCCCGGATCGCGGCGGCCCCGAGCGTTCCGTCGGTGCCGGTGCCGGAGAGGATGACGGCGATCGCCTTGTCGGTCTGGTCGCGCGCAAGCGACTTCAGAAAGGCGTCGATGGGGAAGTTCAAATGGGTCTTCTTGTCCTCCTGTTTCAGGAGCAGGAGACCTTGCTCGATGATCAGCGTCTGCTGCGCCGGCCGCAGGTAGACCACGTTGGGCTCGACAGCCAGTCCGCCTTTTGCGGCGCGGATGCGCATGCGCGTGCGGCGGGCGAGCAGTTCGTCCATCACGGACGGGAAATCCGGCGACAGATGCTGGATGATGACGAAGGCCGCGCCGCTCTCGGGGCCCATTGCCTCGAAGAACAGCTCAAGCGCCTCGAGTCCGCCGGCCGAGGCGCCGATCGCCACGATGGGAACCGGCGTTCGCGGTCTTGGCGAGACTTTGGTTTCCGTCGCGGAGTTCGTTTCCGACGGGGTCGGGTGGCTGCCGGGCCTCTCGGCCGGCTTGACTTTCTTGGCTTTGCTGACGCGAGCGCGTTCGGTCTTGCTCTGTGTCGTCCCGTGAGTTCGCAAACCACATGGGTGAGACGGCCATCGATCCAGCCGCCGAACGCAACGCATACTAACGATTAGCTCCCTGCCGACGACTTACGCGACAGGTCGTGCCCAGAACGGGTTTTCGAGGCCGACGATACGTTGCCGCCGCTCTTGGCTCCAGCCCTTGGACCAAGCCATCACGCCGGTGCGCAGGCGCAAGCGCATGTGATCCAGATCATGGTGCTACGTTTTCGCGCTCGCGAATGGCGAGGCCCCGCGATCACGTCTCACCTTCGCGTTACAACTCGGTCTCGGCGAAAAGGCTGGCATTCCCCCCAGCCGCGGCGGTGTTGACGGTCACGGTCTGCTCGAGCACGAACCGCCGCAGATAGTTGGGACCGCCGGCCTTCGGCCCGGTTCCCGAGAGGCCGCCGCCGCCGAACGGCTGGGTGCCGACCACCGCGCCAATCATATTGCGGTTTACATAGACGTTGCCATGCGGAAGGCGCGCAACGATGTGGTCGATCGTCGCGCCGATGCGGGAATGGACGCCGAGCGTGAGAGCGTAGCCGTTCGCCGCAAGATCGGCCAGAACCTCGTCGAGCGCGTCGGCGTGATAACGCACAATGTGCAAGACCGGTCCGAACACTTCCTCCTTCAGGTCGCGTGCGCGGTCAAGGTCGATGATCGCGGGCGGCACGAAGGTTCCGGCCGGCGGCAAGGGCCGCACCCGATCGGCGCGGAACAGCACCCGGCCTTGTCCGTCCATGTCGGCGATCCAGCGGTCGAGCTTTGCTTTCGCGTCCGCATCGATCACCGGCCCGATATGCGTTGCAACCTCGCGCGGATCGCCGATGCGCAATTCGCGGGCGGCGCCTGCGATCATGTCGATCACGGAGGTCGCAATATCATCCTGCAAGCACAGAAGCCGCAACGCCGAGCAGCGCTGGCCGGCCGAACGGAACGCGGAAGCGAGCACGTCGTCGGTCAGCTGCTCGGGCAGCGCGCTCGCATCGGCGATCAGCGCATTGATGCCGCCGGTCTCGGCGATGAGGGGGATGATCGGCCCGTCCGTTTCGGCGAGCGCGCGGTTGATCCTGCGCGCCGTCTCGGTCGAGCCGGTGAAAACGACCCCCGCGGTGCGCGGATCGCGTACGAGCAAGTCGCCGATACGGCCATTGCCCGGCACGAGATGGAGCGCGCTCGCCGGCACGCCCGCCGCGTGGAAAAGTCGGACCGCGGCGGCCGCGACGAACGGCGTCTGCTCGGCCGGTTTCGCCACGACGGCATTGCCGGCGACGAGCGCCGCTGCGATCTTGCCCGTGAAGATCGCGAGCGGAAAATTCCACGGACTGATGCAGACGAAGACCCCGCGCGCGCGATAGCGCAGCTCGTTGATCTCCCCGGTCGGCCCGGGCAAGGCTTCTGGCATGAGGGTCCGCCGCGCCTCGGCCGCGTAATAGCGGCAGAAATCCGCCGCTTCGCGCACCTCCGCCACGCAATCATCGAGCGTCTTGCCGCCCTCGGCCTGCAGGAGCGCGATTAATGCGCCCCGGTTCGCCTCGATCGCGTCCGCGGCGCGCTCGATCGCCTCAGCACGCTGCGCGACGGGCGTGGCGCTCCACGTCGCAAGGCCCGCCTGCGCCGCCGCCATCGCGGAAATGACGATCGCCTCGTCGCCTTCGACCACCGCACCGAGGAGCGCGCCGTCAATCGGAGAAAACATGCTCCTTACATGCCCCGGAAGCTCGATGCCGTCGACAAGCGGGGCGGCCGCCGGTTGCTCCAGGCGGATTTCGGCAAGCAGCGCATCGAGGCTTGCCGCGTGGCCGAACTCGACGCCCAGCGAGTTGCGCCGATCCTTGTAGATGTGTCGCGGCAGCGGGATTTTGGCGTGGCGGGCGGCGTCCGGCGATCGCAGCGTCACATGGGGGCGCTCGAGAATCCGGGCGATCGGCACGTCCGGATCGGCGGCGACCGACCCGAAAGAGGAGTTTGCGCCGTTTTCCAGCAGGCGCCGCACCAGATAGGCGAGGAGATCGCGATGGCCGCCGACCGGCGCATAGATGCGGCAGACTGCCTGCGGCTCTTCGGCGCGCAGCGCCATGAACAGCCGCTCGCCCATCCCGTGCAGGCGCTGGAACTCATAGCCCTCGACGCCGCCCGCCTCCTCGATCACGCTCGCCACCGTCAGCGCATTGTGCGTCGCGATCTGCGGATAGACGTGCGGCCGCGCCGCGAGCAGCTTGCGCGCGCAGGCCATGTAGCAGAGATCGGTCATCGCCTTGCGGGTGAAGACCGGGTGGTCGGCGAGCCCGCGCTCCTGCGCCCGCTTGATCTCGGTGTCCCAATAGGCGCCCCTCACAAGGCGGACGGAAAGACGGCGGTCGAGCGTGTGCGCCGCCTCGATCAGCCAATCGACCGCCTCCGGCGCGCGCTTCTGATAGCTCTGGATCGCGACCCCGAACCGATCCCACCCGGCAAGCGCGGGATCGGCCAGCACCCGGGCGATCACGTCGAGCGACAGTTCGAGCCGATCGGCTTCCTCCGCGTCGATGGTGAAATAGAGGTCGTGCGCCATCGCCCGCCGCGCCAGCGCGGCGACGCGGTCGCCGAGTTCGGCGAGCACGCGCGTGCGGGATATCGCCTCGAAACGCGGGTGCAGCGCCGAAAGCTTGACCGAGACGCCGGGACGCATGGACGGTCTTTCCGCGGCGCGGCGTCCGACCGCCTCGATTGCGTCCGCATAGGCTTGGAAGTGGTTCTGCGTATCCGCCGCCGTGCGCGCGCCCTCGCGCAGCATGTCGAACGAATACCGGAACTCCGGTTGCCCGGCGGCGCGCTTGAGGGCCTGCTCGATCGTCTCCCCGAGCACGAACTGCGATCCGAGCAGGTGCACCGCCCGGCGGATCGCGGTGCGCACCGCAGGGCGCCCGAGGCGCTGGGCGAGGGCTTCGAGGACCGAATGCGGCGTGTCGTGCGCGCCGACGATCCGGGCGGAGAGGCCGAGCGCCCAGGCCGAGACGGACACCAGCACCGCTCCCGACCGCGCTTCATGGTGCAGAAAGTCGCCGGCCGTCAGCCTGTCTTCAATCAGGCGATCCGCGGTGGCGTCGTCCGGAATGCGCAGCAGCGCCTCCGCGAGCACCATCAAGGCGAGCCCTTCCTTGCTCGACAAGGCATATTCCTGGAGGAAATCCTCGATCCCGCCGATTCCGACCGAGCGCGCGCGGATGAACTCGACCAGGCGGCGGGCGCGGGCGTCAATGCGCGCTTCGGCCGCCGCATCGAGCGGCGTTGCGGCGAGAAAGCGGGCGGCGATCTCCTCGTCCGCACCGGCGTAGAGCGCCCGGAACGGCGCAAGCGACTCTACGCCGTGTTTCATCCCATGATCGCGCACGGCGTGTTCAGCAGGCAGAGTTGCCGGGTCAGGCTTCATAGGCGCTAAGATAAGCATTCCGGCTGCGTCGTCACGCCACGCGAAAGCGCGGCATCGGGTAAGCAGCGCCAAATCAGAGCGGAGGCTGCTTACCTGGACCGTCCGCTTGCGCGGACGATGACGAACAAGGGCTCCGCTCCGGTGCCTTTCCGGGGCGCGCGTAGTATCCCTGGAAGAGCGGAGAAATAGCTTGGAATCGATATCGATAATGTCCACAGGAGTGATCGATGACCCTCGCTGAAGAGGTCGATGTCCTGCTTCAGACGTTCGGAGTGCCCCGCGAGCGCTATACTGGCGGGTCGCGTGCGGTGCGCTCGCCGCTGACCGGCGCGATCATCGCCAATGTGCACGACACGGCCGCCGAAAGCGCCGATCACGCCATCGAACGGGCGAAGGGGGCGTTTCTGGAGTGGCGGTCGGCGCCGGCGCCGCGGCGCGGGGAACTCGTTCGCATGCTCGGCGAGGAATTGCGGGCCGCCAAACCCGCGCTCGGACGCCTCGTCACGATCGAGGCCGGGAAAATCCTGTCGGAGGGGCTCGGCGAGGTCCAGGAGATGCTCGACATCTGCGACTTCGCGCTCGGCATCTCGCGGCAGCTCTACGGCCTCACCATCGCGAGCGAGCGGCCAAACCATCGGATGATGGAGCAATGGCATCCGCTCGGCGCGGTCGGGGTGATCACGAGCTTCAATTTCCCGGTCGCGGTGTGGTCGTGGAACGCGGCGCTCGCGCTTGTTTGCGGCTGTTCGGTCATCTGGAAGCCGTCGCAGAAGACGCCGCTCACCGCGCTCGCGGTGCAGGCGTTGTACGAACGCGCCGCGGCGCGGTTCGGCGAAGCGCCGGACGGCCTTTCCGCATTGCTGATCGGCGGGCCCGAGACGGGCGAATTGCTGGTGGACGACGCCCGCCTGCCGCTCATATCGGCGACGGGTTCGACCGCGATGGGCCGAAAAATCGGTCCGCGCCTCGCGCAACGTTTCGCTCGGGCGCTTCTCGAACTCGGCGGCAACAACGCGTCGATCGTCTGCCCGTCGGCCGACCTCGACCTCGCGCTGCGCGGGATCGCCTTCGCAGCGATCGGCACGGCCGGCCAGCGCTGCACGTCGCTGCGCCGCCTGTTCGTGCATCGCAGCATCTACGATGCGCTGATCGCCAGGCTGAAACAGGTCTATGCCTCGGTGCGGATCGGCAACCCGCTCCAGCAACAGGACGTGCTGGTCGGTCCGCTCATCGACGCGTCGGCATTCCAAAAGATGGAGGCCGCCTTGGCCGAAGCGCGCGCCCTCGGCGGCGAGGTTTTCGGCGGCGGACGCCACGCGATGGCGCAGCACCCGGAGGCCTATTATGCGCAGCCGGCGCTGGCCGAAATGCCGGGGCAGATCGGCCCGGTGCTGCGCGAGACCTTCGCGCCCATTCTCTACGTGATGAAGTATTCCGAGCTCGACGATGCGTTGGCGATGCACAATGCGGTGGCGTACGGCCTGTCATCCTCGATCTTCACCGCCGACCTGCGTGAAGCGGAGACATTCGTTTCGGCGGCCGGGTCGGATTGCGGCATCGCCAATATCAATATGGGACCGTCGGGGGCGGAGATCGGCGGCGCTTTCGGCGGGGAGAAGGAGACCGGCGGCGGCCGCGAGGCCGGGTCGGATTCCTGGAAGGCCTATATGCGCCGCGTCACCAGCGCGATCAATTACGGGCGCGAGCTTCCGCTTGCCCAGGGCGTCCGCTTCGATGTGTGACCTGCGGAGCCCCTACAAAGCTTCGGGCATTCGGGCAACGGAGGACTGGGCCGACCGGAATGCCGGACCTCCAAAAAGGTAGAGCCCCCGGTTTGAAGCGGGGGCTCTTCCTTTGTGCCTCGGACGCTCCGACGAATCGAATTGCCCCTGCACGTCTCAATCAACACCGGACAGCCGGCCTGGTTCGCCAAGGACAGCTGGACAAAATGCCGCGGGGGTGGGACCAGGCCGCCCACCGCGCGCGGGCTCACTCCGAAAATGACATCGCGTGCTCTTCGATCGGGTCGCGATTGGCGGCGAAGAACTTGAGCGCCACTTCCGGGAACAGGGCGTAGGTCAGAACGTCTTCCGGCGACGCGTCGGGGTAGCCCTTGGCGGCCAGCAGCAGCCCGAGAGAGCTCATCTGGGGCGGAATATCGTCCGCCGGCCGATGCTCGATGATCTCGGCGCCGGCGATGACGTCGCGCATGGCGCCGTTGATCGGGGCCGGCGTCCGGCCATAGGCGCCGCGCGCGAGATCCTTGATCTCCTGCGGGACGACCTTGTAGCGGCCGCAGATGACGTTGAAGGCGGCCATCGAGCCGACGATCTGACTGGTCGGGGTGACGAGCGGGGGATAGCCGATCTCGGCCCTGACGCGCGGCATTTCCTCGAGCAGCTCGGCGTATTTGTCCGATTTG
>DASUPI010000292.1:0-6055 GCA_036281135.1 Rhodoplanes sp.
CTCGGCATCCTGATCTTCTGGGGCATCGCCGCGACCTCCTATCGCGGGACGCACATCACGGTCGATCTCGTCTGGGCCAATGTCGGGCCGCGCTGGCAGCGCTTGATCGACGTGTTTGCGACGCTCGTCCTGCTCTTCGTCGTCACCGTCCAGACCTACACGCTGTTCGACAAGGTGGTCAGCACCTATCAGGCCAATGTCTCGACCTATGATCTGCGCATCCCGACCTGGCCGTTTTTCCTCGTCGCCTGGCTGGGCGACGTCTCCGCCGTGCTGCTCATCGCGGTGCGCACCTATCGGCTGATCTTTCATCCGGAACTGATGCCGCAATACCGGATCAAACCGGTCGAATGAGTGATCAGGATGAGCAGCGACGCCGTTGCGATCACCGGATTCGTGCTTCTGTTCGCGCTGATGCTGCTGCGGGTTCCCATCGGCATGGCGATGGGCCTCGTCGGGGTCGGCGGCTTCGCCTATCTGAGCGGCGGCGGACCCGCGCTGAAGATCGTCGGCCACACCTCGATGCGCACGGTGACCGACTTCAATTTCGCCGTGGTGCCGCTCTTTCTGCTGATGGGCGCTTTCGCCACCACCTCCGGGATGAGCCGTGAGCTTTTCCGCGCCGGCAATGCGTTGCTCGGCCATCTGCGCGGCGGGCTCGGCATCGCGACGATTGCGGCGTGCGGCGGGTTCGCCGCGATCTGCGGCTCTTCGGTCGCGACGGCCGCCACCTTCTCCCGCGTCGCCTATCCCGAGATGCGCGCCTACGGCTATCCGCAATCCTTCGCCACCGGCGTGATCGCGGCGGGCGGCACGCTCGGCATCATGATACCGCCCTCGACCGTGTTCGCGGTGTACGGACTGATCACCGAGCAGGACATCGGCAAGCTGTTCATCGCCGGGATCATGCCCGGCATTCTCGCGATGGCGATGTACATGCTGACCATCACCGTGATCGGCATGGTGCGGCCGAGCTTTCTGCCGCCCGGGAAAAGCGTGTCGTGGAAGGAGCGGAGCGAGAGCCTGCGCGAAATCTGGGCGACGCTTCTCTTGTTCGCCTTCGTGATCGGCGGCATCTATGGCGGCCTGTTCACGGCGACCGAAGCGGCCGGCATGGGCGCGGCCGGCGCGTTCATCATCGGTGTCCTGCGCGGACGGCTGTCGCGCCAGGACATCCGCCGCTCGCTTCTGGACACGACGCGGGTCACCGCCGCGGTGTTCACGATCCTGATCGGGGCGCTGCTGTTCGGCTACTTCCTCACCATCACCCAGACGCCGCAGAAATTGACCGAACTCCTCACCGGCCTCGGCATCGGGCGCTATGGCGTGCTCGTCGTGATCATGACCATGTATCTGGTGCTCGGATGCCTGATGGACGCGCTCGCCATGATCATTCTCACCGTTCCGATCATCTTCCCCGTGATCAAGGAACTCGGCTTCGATCCGATCTGGTTCGGCGTGATCATCGTCATGACGGTCGAGCTCGGCCTGATCCACCCTCCGGTCGGCATGAATATTTTCGTGATCAATAGCGTCATCGAGGACGTGAAAATCTCAACGATTTTCTACGGCGTGCTGCCCTTCATCGTCACCGACCTGCTGCGGCTAGCGATCCTGATCGCCTTCCCCATCATTGCACTATGCCTGCCATCGCGTATGTAACTCGTTGGAGCCAAAACCATTCGGACCGTTGCCATGGAACGATCGTTCAAACAGGAAGTGCAGGCCTTGAGGCTCGGGGCGGGCGAGACCTTCCACGGGGAGGGCATCCTCGCGGTCACCAAGGCGCTCCTCCAGTCGGGGGTGAGCTATGTCGGCGGCTATCAGGGCGCGCCCGTGTCGCATCTGATCGACGTGATGGTCGAGGCGGAGGACCTGCTCGCCGAACTCGGCGTGCATGTCGAGACCTGCACCAACGAGGCCTCGGCCGCCGCCATGTTGGGCGCCTCGATCAACTATCCGCTGCGCGGCGCGGTCACCTGGAAGTCGATCGTAGGGACGAATGTCGCGGCGGACGCCCTGTCCAACCTGGCCTCGCCGGGGGTGATGGGCGGCGCGCTGATCATTCTCGGCGAAGACTACGGCGAGGGCGCGAGCGTCGTGCAGGAGCGCTCCCATGCCTTCGCCATGAAGTCGTCGATATGGCTGCTCGATCCGAAGCCCGACCTGCCCACCATCGTGCGCTGCGTCGAGAAAGGCTTCGAGCTTTCGGAAGCGAGCCACTCCCCGGTGATGCTGGAGCTGCGCATCCGCGCCTGCCACGTGACCGGGCAGTTCGCGGCCAAGACCAACCGGAGGGGCCATTACTCCACAATCGAGCGCATCGCCGAGCCGGCCCGGTTCGATTACGCCAAGCTCTCGCATCCGCCGGTCGTGTTCACGCAGGAACGGCTGAAGGTCGAGGAGCGGCTTCCGGCGGCGCAGGCCTTCATCGTCGCCAACCAGCTCAACGAAGTCATCCGGGGCGAGATGGACGACATCGGGATCATCGTTCTCGGCGGGCTCGCGAACAGCGTGCTGCGCGCACTCGCGCGCCTGCACCTGGCCGATCTGTTCGGCCGCTCGCGCATTCCGATCTATGTGCTCAACGTCGCCTATCCGCTGGCGCCCGAGGAACTGCGCGCCTTCTGCGCCGGCAAGCGGGCGGTGCTCGTGGTCGAGGAGGGCTATCCCGACTATGTCGAGCAGGCGGTGACGGTCGAGCTGCGGCGCGCCGACCTGAACACGCGCGTGTTCGGCAAGGGCCCGCTGCCGAAGACCGGAGAATACACCTCGGACGTCGTGCTTCAGGGCGTCGCCGCCTTTCTCCGCGAGGCGCGGCCGGAGACCGTTGCCGTCGAGCTGATCGAAGCGCAGGCGCGGGCGCTTCTGGCGCGCAAGGAGGCGGCCGCCACAGTCACCGATTTACCCGCGCGCCCGCCCGCCTTCTGCACCGGCTGCCCGGAACGCCCGGTGTTCGCGGCGATCAAGCTGGCCGAGCGCGAGGTGGGCCGGACGCATATCAGCGCCGATATCGGCTGCCATTCGTTCGCGACCATGCCGCCGTTCAATCTCGGCAACTCGATCCTCGGCTACGGGATGAGCCTTGCGAGCGCGGCGGCGGTCGCCGCCAATCTCGACACACGGCCGATCTCCATCATGGGCGACGGCGGGTTCTGGCATAACGGACTCCTCAGCGGCGTCGCCAGCAATCTGTTCAACAAGGGCGACGGCGTGCTGTTGATCATGCAGAACGGCTACACCTCGGCCACGGGGCAGCAATTCATGCCGTCGAGCCCGGCGAGCCGGGACGGCTCGGCGCCCGGCATGAGCATCGAGAAGACGCTGCGCGCACTCGGCGTCAAATGGCTCCGCACGGTGCGCAGCTACAGCGTCGCCCAGATGGCCGCCACGCTGAAGGAGGCGATGCTTTCCGCCGAGCGCGGGCTCAAAGTGATCATCGCCGACGGCGAATGCCAGCTCGTGCGCCAGCGCCGCGTGCGCGTGGAAGACGCGGTGAAGCTCGAGCGCGGCGAGCGCGTCGTGCGCACCTGGTTCGGCGTCGACGACGATATCTGCACCGGCGACCACTCCTGCATCCGGCTCTCGGGCTGTCCGTCGCTCACCGTGAAGCCGAACCCCGACCCGCTGCGGACCGATCCGGTCGCGACCGTGATCGAGAGCTGCGTCGGCTGCGGTCTGTGCGGCGAGGTCGCGCATGCGGCGGTTCTGTGCCCGTCCTTCTATCGCGCCGAGCTGGTGCGCAACCCGACCCGCTGGGACCGGATGCGCGACGGCCTCGCGCGCGGCGTCATCCGCCTGTTCGGCGGACGCGATCGAGCAGGAGCGACATGAACGCCCCGTCGCGCCCGATCACTCTGCTGATCGCCGCGCTCGGCGGCGAAGGCGGCGGCGTGCTGACGCATTGGATCGTCTCCGCCGCGTCGAGCCTCGGCTTTCCCGTGCAGAGCACGTCGATTCCCGGCGTCGCGCAGCGGACCGGCGCGACCACCTATTACATCGAGATTCTGCCCGTTCCCTGGGCCGAGCTGGACGGACGGCAGCCGGTGCTCGCGCTTACGCCCGGCGTCGGCGATGTCGACATCGTGCTCGCGAGCGAGCTCCTGGAAGCCGCGCGCGCGATCGCCAATGGTTTCGTGACGGCGGATCGCACAATGGTGATCGCCTCCAGCCATCGCCACTATGCGATTGCGGAAAAGATGGCGATGGGGGACGGCCGCCACGATTCGACGCGCCTTCGCGAGGCGATCGCGCAGAATGCGCAAGGCTCGCTGATCTTCGACATGGAGGCGGTCGCCCGCGAGGCCGGGGCGATGATCAGCGCGGTGATGCTGGGCGCGCTCGTCGCCTCGCGCCACCTGCCGCTGCCGCAGGACGCGCTGGTCGCGGCGATCCGCGCGGAGGGAAAAGCCGCCGCGGCGAATATCCGCGGCTTCGAGGCAGGACTTTCGGCGGCGGCGCGGGCGTCCGCTCTGCCCGGCGCGGCCGAGCCGGAGAAGCGGACGCAGGGCGGCGCGCGCCGGACGCGCTCGCTCGAACGCGAGGCGACGCGATCGTTCCCGCCGGAAGCGGCCGACATGCTGGTCGAAGGCGTGCGCCGCCTTCATCGCTACCAGAATCGCGCTTACGCGAAGCTCTATCTCGAACGGCTGAAACCGATCGCAGCGGCCGACCATGCCGCCCGAGCCGAGGGCCGGCTGCTGCGCGAGACGGCGCGCCATCTCGCGGTGCGCATGTCCTATGAGGACGTGATCCGGGTCGCGGCTGCGAAGATCGCGCCCGAGCGGATCGGACGCATCGAACGGGACATGGGCGCGAAGGCCGGCGAACGGCTGCGGATTGTCGAGTTCCTGAAGCCCGGGCTCGACGAAATGAGCCAAATCCTTCCCGTCCCGCTCGCGCGCCGCCTGCTCGCCGCTGCGGAGAACCGCGCATGGCTGCGCGATCTCCATTTCACCATGGAGCTCGAGACCACCTCGATGTCCGGCTATCTGCGGCTATGGGGGCTCGCGAAGCTGCGCGCCTTGCGGCCGTGGACGCACCGCTACCATGAGGAGCAGCGCGCGATCGAGACCTGGCTCGCGCTTATCGCCGAAGCGGCGGGGCACTCGGCTGCGCTCGCGCTCGAAGTGGCGGAGTGCGCGCGGCTGCTGAAAGGCTATGGCGACACGCTCAAGCGCGGGCGCAGCAACTTCGCCCTGATCGAGGCGCGCGTGATCCGTCCGGTCCTGGCCGGACAAATCCCGGCCGCGGCGGGGATCGATGCGGTTGCGAGCGCGCGCACGGCGGCGCTGGTCGATCCGGACGGCGCGGGCCTCTCGGCGTGTCTCGCCGAGATCGAGCGCCGGACGGAGTTTCGGCTCGCCGCCGAGTGACGGCCGACTGATCGCTTCGGAGCCGTTCGGCGCTGCGGCGCGCAGAAGCGTAATGGAAACAAACCAAGAAAAAAGACCTTTCGGGAGGATGACATGAGGACGACGATGAAAGACATCGGACGCGCGGCCGCGTCCTTACTGTTGTCCGCGTGTGTGTGGGTGTTCGCAGGCGCGGTCTCGCCATCGCAGGCCGAGCCATGGCCGCAGCGGCCGGTCAAGTTCATCCTGCCGCTCGGCCCCGGCGCGAGCGTCGACGTCACCGCACGGCTCGTTGCGGACCGTCTCGCCAAGCGTTGGGATCAGCCGGTTGTGGTGGAAAATCGCCCCGGCGGCGACGGCATGGTCGCGATCACCGCCTTCATCGGCGCGCATGACAACCATACGCTCCTGTTCTCGCCCGCCGGCTCGTTCACCGCGCATCCCTACCTGCACGAGAAGCTGCCATATGATCCGCGCGAACTCGCGCCGATCGCGCGCGCCACCAACACGCTGGTTGCGTTCGGCGTGCCGGAGTCGCTGAAAGTCGCGACGCTCACGGACCTGATCGCGATGGCGCGCGCGCAGCCGGGCAAGCTCAACTGGGCGTCCGCGACCGGCACCAACGAGTTCCTCTTCGCCGGTTTCCTGAAGACCGCCGGTCTGTCCATGCAGCGGGTGCCGTATCGCGACACGGTCCAGGC
>DASUPI010000293.1:0-3699 GCA_036281135.1 Rhodoplanes sp.
CGCCGGAATCCCTTTCGGCGCGAAGACGACCACGAGGTCAGTGAGATGCGGCCCATCGAGCGTGCGCCCGGCGGCGGCGTCGCGCGCACGGCTCTCGCGCAGCACCGTGCGATAGCGGTCTTCGACCTCGATCGCGGGGGATGCCAGCACCATCGCCTCCATCCAGCCGTCGAGCGCGATTTCGGCGGAGGGGAACGGGTCGTCGCGCCGGCTCTTCGTCACGGCGGCAAGCCGTTGCGCCGTCTCCGCGCGCGCGGCCGCGACCGCGACGGCGAGTTCGGCGGTCTGGTGCTCGGTCGCATCGAGCCAATGCGTGTCGGGCGAGGGGTTTTCCAGGAGCCGGTTGCGCGAGCGCAGCGCGCGTTCGAGCGCGGCGACGCGCGCGCCGTGATCGGGGTGGACGGCGAGCACGAGGCGGTCGAGGAAACGCCGGCGGTCGGACGCGGGCCCGAGGAACAGCCCGTCCATCGCCGGAACGAGCCAAACGATCCGTAAATGATCGGCGAAGGCCGCGGCCCGGCCGACCGGCTCGCGGTCGATGCGGCACTGGCGAGCGACCACGGCGTCGTCGTCCGCGGGCGGCGCGATGCCGGTGCCGAGGGTGGCGAGGCCGAGCGCGCCGTCCACCTCCGCCGCCACCGCCCAGGAGCCGTCGCCCTCGTTGAACGCGACCTCGTCGAGGGTGGCGCGCCGCAGCCCGCGGCCCGGGGCGAGGAACGAGAGCGCCTCGAGCACATTCGTCTTGCCCGCGCCGTTCGGCCCGACAAGCGCCACGAGATCGCGCTCGACCGAAAAGCTCGCCGCCCGATAGCTGCGGAAATTCGTGAGCGTCAGGCGGCGGATGCGGGGGGCGACGGTCACCACAAGTCAGTTCTGATCGAATTGCGCGACTCGTGGATTCCACCCTCTCCCACAAGGGGAGAGGGCATGCGCCGTAAGCGCCAAGGGCTCGGCAGATAAATTGCAGCCATAGCGGATCGTCATAAGCAGAGCGCGCCGGCCCCCGAGCTCACACCCGCATGGGCATCAGCACATAGAGCGCGCCTTTGGCCTCTTTGTCCTGGATGAGGGTGGGCGAGCCCGGATCGGCGAGCTTGAGGACGGCGGTGTCGCCCTCGATCTGCGCGGCGATGTCGAGCAGATAGCGCGAGTTGAAGCCGATATCGAGCGGGTCGGCGTCGTAGCCGACCTCGATCTCCTCGGTGGCGCTGCCGGAATCCGGGTTGATCACCGAGAGCACGAGCTTTCCGCCGGAGAGCGACAGCTTCACCGCGCGCCCGCGCTCGCTCGCCACCGTCGACACGCGATCCACCGCCTGCTCGAAGTCGCGCTTCTCCACTTCGAGCTGCTTGTCGTTGCCGACCGGAATGACGCGGGCATAATCGGGGAAGGTGCCGTCGATCAGCTTTGAGGTGAGCACCACCGGGCCGATGGTGAACCGGATTTTGGTCGCCGACAGTTCGACCTTGATCTCCCCGTCGATATCCTCGACCAGCCGGTGCACCTCGCCGACGGTCTTGCGCGGAATGATGATCCCCGGCATTCCGGCGGCGCCCGCCGGCGCGGTGAGCTCCACCTGCGCCAGCCGATGACCGTCCGTCGCCACCGCGCGCAGCACGGCCTTCGTCCCCTCGCCGGCCGTGTGGAGGTAGATGCCGTTCAGGTAATACCGCGTCTCCTCGGTCGAAATGGCGAACTGCGTCTTGTCGATGAGGCGCTTGAGATCGGCCGCCGGGAGCGTGAATTCGTGGGTCATGTCGCCGGCCGCGAGATCGGGGAAGTCGCTCTCGGGCAGGGTCTGCAGCGTGAAGCGCGATCGCCCGGCGCGGATCACGAGGACGGCGCGGTCGCCCGAGCCTTCGAGCGCCACCTGCGCGCCCTCCGGGAGCTTGCGCACGATTTCGTAGAACATGTGCGCGGGCACGGTCGTGACGCCGCCCGCCGGCACATCGGCCGGGATCGCCTCGAGGATTTCGAGATCGAGATCGGTCGCCTTGAAGGCGAGTTGCCCGCTCTCGGCGCGAACCAGGACATTGGCCAGGATCGGAATGGTGCTGCGCCGTTCGACCACCCGGTGGACATGCGACAGCGAGCGCAACAGCTCGGACCGCTCGACAGTGACTTTCATGCGGCACTCCGCTCGACTGACACGGCTGCGCGGGGCTGCCCCGGGGCGGGGCGTCTCTAGAGCGCCGAGCCCGGTGGCGCTCCCCCGCGCCGGAACCGGTAAAACTGACGCGCCGGCGTTGATTTGGTCAAGGGCGGCGGCGGCAAGGGTGGTTTTTTTCCGCGGGCGGCGCGCCAAGCGCGCTCGATCAGACCGCGTTTGGCGCCTGCGTTCCCGGCCGGTTACTCCTGCAGCTCGCGCTTGATCGCCTCGATTTCTTCGGCGAGCGCTCCGTCATTGCCGACCAGGCCCTCGATCTTGCGAACGGCATGCAGCACGGTCGTGTGGTCGCGCCCGCCGAAACGCCGTCCGATCTCGGGCAGGGAGCGCAGGGTCAGGGTCTTGGCGAGATACATCGCGATCTGGCGGGGCCGCACCACATTGGCGGTGCGCCGCGAGGACAGGAGATCGCCGCGGCTCACATTGTAGCGGCGGGCGACGATCCGCTGAATTTCCTCGATCTTCACCTTGCGCGGCTCCTGCGGACGGATCAGGTCGCGGATCTCGCGCTCGGCGAGTTCGAGCGTGATCGGCTGGCCGGAAAGCTTGCTGACCGCGAGCAGCCGGTTGAGCGCGCCTTCCAGATCGCGCCCGTTATGGGCGACCGATTTGGCGATATGCGCCAGCACCGCCGGGGGCACGTCGAACTCGGGATGATGGAGGCGGGCGGTGGCGACGCGCGCCATCAGAATCTCCAGCCGCAGCTCCTCGCCGAGCGTGCTCATCTCGACGACGAGGCCGCCGGCGAGCCGCGAACGCACCCTGTCGTCGAGATTTTCGAGATCGAGCGGCGGCCGGTCGGCGGCGACGACCACCTGCCGCCCGGCGTCGATCATCGCATTCAGCGTATGGGAGAACTCCGCGTGGGTCGACTTGCCCTGCAGGAACTGCAGGTCGTCGATCAGCAGCACGTCGGTCGAGCGCAGCAATTCCTTGAAGGCGAGGGTGGTCTGGGTGCGCAGCGACGAGACGAAGCCGAAGACGAATTTCTCGGCGGTGAGATAGAGCAGCCGGCGTTCGCCCGCATTGCCCGCCCAGGCGATCGCCTGCAGGAGGTGCGTCTTGCCCAAGCCCACCTGTGCGTGAACGTAGAGGGGATTGAACATGACCGCATTGCCGCGGGCCGCCGTCGCAACCTCCTTGGCTGCCGCATGGGCGAGCGAGTTGGAGCGCCCGACCACGAAGGTGTCGAAGGAGAGGCGCGGATCGAGCGGCGAGCCGCCGAACGAGCCGTTGCCGGATGGCATGCGCGGCGCGGAGGCGCGCCCGTTGATCTCGTCCGCCGCAATCGGGCTCGCTTCGCCATTGACGCGCATCGGCAAGGCCTTGCTCACGGGCGGCGACACCCGCAACATGCCGGTGCGGACGATCAAATCGATACGGCGCAAGCAGGGCTGTTCGTCCTTCCAGCAGGCGAGCACGCGATCGCTATAGTGCGATTGAATCCAGCTCTTCAGGAAGCGGGTCGGAACCGACAGGCGCACGGTTTCGCTGTCGACGCCCTCGAACTCCATCCGCGCAAACCAGCTTGA
>DASUPI010000294.1:0-2660 GCA_036281135.1 Rhodoplanes sp.
CGATCGGGTTCACCGGGGACGGCCGCCGGGACATGACCGCCTATTGCGATCACTGCCTGGCCGCGCCATCGGCGGAAACGCCGCTGATCCAGCAGGTTCATATCGTCGCGGCGCACGCGATCTGCGGGCTCGTCGAACGCGATCTGTTCGGAGGCGCGTCGGTCAGGGCCGCGGGTTAGTCCAGCGGGGCCGCGCGTATTGGACGCCGGGAATGGTGGTGGGCCCGGCAGGACTCGAACCTGCAACCAAGCGGTTATGAGCCGCTAGCTCTGACCATTGAGCTACGGGCCCGATGCGCATGTCGAGCGCTCCGACGGTAGCAGCGCCCCCGAATCCGCACAATATCGGCGGCCGGCCTACGGACTTCCCGCAGACGTGTTGGCCATTCGGCGCCGGGCGATTCACCCAGACGGGCGACTCTGTTAGCCTGTCCGGCGAACGAATCAGCAGCAGCGAGTGCGCGCGTATCGGCGGCTTCGTCTCGGCGAAGCATCGTGCGATGCGGCGGATACGATTCTGACTCGCGGAGGTAGGCACGACATGCTTGTCGCCTTTCGACTCTTTCTCTTCGCGGCCGGCTTGGTGGTTCTGGCGCTGGTGGTGACCGCGCGGGGTCTGGTGCCGGAGCCGGACGTGCGCACGCGTATCGGCGAGGTGCCGAGCGTGGGACGGTCTCTCGTCCAGCAGGCGATCGTGCCGCCCGCCATGATCGGGCGCCAATCCTCGGGCCCGGAAGGCAAGCGGGCCGAGGCCCCAACGGCAACGAGCGAACCGTCGGATTTGGCGGCCGCGCCTGCGCCTGGGGGGGGTATCGCGGGGAACAGCGACGAGCGGGCCGCCGCGCCAGAGCCACGGGCTGCGGCCGAGCCGGGCGAGGCGGACCTCGTCACCGTGAATCTCACCGAGCCGCCCGGCTCCGCAGAGCCGAGCGACATCGCCCGTGCGCCGCCTTCTTCGGAATCCCTAGCGAGTTCCGCCGAAGCGCTTGAGCCTTTGCCGGTCGTAGCGCCGGACGGGGCCGCAGCGACCTCCGCGACTGACGCGAAGGACAATGTGTCGGCTTCCGCTTCGGCCGGACCGCCCGCGCTCGCCTTTGCCGCGGAACCGGCGTCCGAACGCAAGACTCTCGCGGGCGAACGACCAGGCGCTGCCCCGGCGAAGGCCAAACCGGACGGGGCCGAGGCGTCGGCTGATGTTCCCGCGGGAGCCATCGGTCCGGATTCCGACACCGCCTCGGAAACCGCGGCGCGAACCCGATCGAGCAAAAGCACGAGTGGCCAAGGCGACCAAACGGAAGGTCGCCGTCAGGTCGATACCTTCCGTGCGGAAGGCTGCCGTGAAACCAGAGCGGAAGGTTGTCATCAAACCGCGCAAGAAGGTCAAAGTCGCGCATCGGTCGTCGCGGCGGCCGGCGAGGCAGCCGGAAACCCAGCAATGGATCGCCCCCAACGATTTACCGGCGACGCCTCAGACTTTCCAATATCTCTACACGGCACCGGCGGGGGAAAACGACGCTCCATCCCCGACGACCTCGGTCCAATGATATCGCGGCCGCCCCGCAGAGGGCGGCTGGAGAAATCTCCCGGGCTCGAGCAATTAGGGCGAGGACGTGCTGTTTTCCCCTTTCCCCTAAAGGGCAGGGTGGAGTTATGGGATGATGACCCCTGCCGGCGCTGCGGCGGCACGGCCCGAATTAATTGTGGCGGGCTGATCGCCGGTCCTGATCCAGGCGAGCCGAATCGGCGCTAAGCCGTGCCGGCGTGGCATCCGCCATGCGTTTTTATCGATTAAGGATTGCAGAATGCGGGGGCACTTTTCGGCCCGCCGAGCGTTGTTTCTTTTGTCCACAACCCTGGGAGCGGATCGCCATGCCGCATCATCTTCCCGTGAGAGAGGTCGCCCGAGCAGGGCCTGTGTTCAGTTAGGGGATTCCCAATCAGCCTCGAAGCCGTTCTCTACAGATATCGAGCCGGCATTCCTTGGCGCGATCTGCCCGAGCGTTTCGGCGATTGGAAGATCGTCCACCAGCGCTTCAGCCGGTGGGCGAAGAGCGGGGTTTTCGAGCGCGAGCGGGAGCGCGGGATTTCTATCAACCATAATGTAGCGCCATGGTTTATCGCATCACGAGCATGCAGAGAATTGCTGCCAGGAGAAAATTCGTGAAAGCAAGCAGTAGGGTCATTGCAGAGACGTCTGACCTCATGTGCGCGACGCGCCAATACAATTTGTTCGGTTCGGCTTGATCGGCAAATGTCTCATCGTTTTTTTCCTCGCCGACACGAGTTCGGTCGCCTAGATGGACCAGCACGCAAGAGATTATCAACGCTCCGATCGCGAAATATTGTGAACGCCGGTCGAGATCCGCACTTTTCCAGCGGCGTTTGGACAGTCGGGCAGGCTTCGGCCTCCGGTGGCGGATTGTCCAGGTAGTCCGCAGGAGGGCCCCGCCCCCGGAGCGGAGCGCGTTTCGCGCGCAGCGCAGCGGCGGGGGCGGGAGGAGCCTTGTGGACCCACCTGGTCAATCCGCAGGGTGGATCGCGAGATTGTCGACGGGTGATCAGCGATGATGATGGCCGGGTTGTCGCCCGGCGCTGTCTCCGATCGACGTCGCGTCGATGTCGACCGCGGCGGCGCCGCATTCTTCCGATCGAGGATTTCTG
>DASUPI010000295.1:0-16211 GCA_036281135.1 Rhodoplanes sp.
TGCTGGTCGATATTCCGGGGCTTGCCTGAAATCGAACTTACCGCCGGTTGGAGCGTTTACTCGCATACGTTTCACACTGCAGGAGATCGCGATGAGCGGGGTTGGATGGATTGCGGCGCTGGTGATCGGCATCATAGCCGGCTGGATCGCCGAAAAGGTGATGTCGCGCAGCCACGGGCTTCTCATGAATCTGATCGTGGGCGTGGTCGGCTCGTTCGTCGGCGCCGCTATCGCCCACGTCCTTGGATTCGCCTATGCCGGCTTTTGGCCGAGTCTTGCCGTATCGGCTGCGGGCGCAATCCTGTTTCTGTTCATTCTGGACCTCGTGCGCGGAAGGTCCACGGCCGATCGGCGATGGTCATAGCGCCGGCATGGCGCGCACCCCGAGCGCATCAAGACGAGAACGGCCGGCGAAAGCCGGCCGTTTCGTATCGAACCTGCCGTCAATGCGAGCTATTTGTAGTAGCCGACGCCGCAACCCTGGCTGCCGACCTTGGTGACGAAGGACTGCTTCGCCACGGGGTCCGTTCCGCCCGGCTTCGGAAAGAAATAATCAACCGTCGTGATCGTCCCGTCTTTCGCCGCCGCATAGAGCATCTCTCCGAACGGCGCGCCGGTCTTGTCCTTGAGCGCTCGTACGTCCCCCGTCAGGGTCGGGTGTGCGGTCCACTCGCCGGAGTCGGCGTCGAAACAGAACACGTAGAGATCGCGATCCTTGTATCCGGCCTCGCCCTTGTTGAACTTGTCGAGCGCCGCCTTCTCGTCCGCCTTCAGTTCGGCAGCCGCCTTTTCCAGCATGGACTTGGCTTCGTCGGCGGTGCCGAGCTGCTGGGCGCCCGCCGTCGCTGCGAACAGCAGCGGAATTGACGCGATAGCCGAAATAAAAAGCGCCTTCCTCATCGTCTTCCTCCATAGGTCAATGGTTGATCCGGACATCATGGCCTAACGACCATGTCCCAGCGACCGTTTTGCGCACTGCGGTAAAAAAAAGGTGCGGCGCGCAGTTTCTACTTGCAAAGCAACATGGCGTGAGCGTGTCGATTCCCACCACGCGCAGTATGCACGCTGGCTGCAGGCCGGAATGCGATTGCCCCCGATTTGATCGGATGACTCTTGCGCCGGCGGCCCTCGTCACGCAGATGACATGAATCCGCAGGAGGTGCGGAAGAATGAACGAACCGCCGATGATCAGCGCCATGCCGGCCATTCCCGTCGCCGATGTCCGCGACGGCGGACCGCTCCGGCATGCGCAGGAATGTGCCGCGCGGGCGCGGACGCTCCGCGACGACTGTCTCGCCTTCTTGCCGCGCGCCGCAGGGCCGTTCATCCCGACGCTCGACGGCGTCGCGCGGCGCTGGCTCACGCGCTCGCGCTCGCCCTATGTGCCGGAAATCGCGCAGATTGCGGCGACGCTGGGGTTTCCCGGCGTGTGGTTTCTCAACGGCTCGTATATCTGGGGCTGCACGTCGCTTGCGCGCGAGGAAGACGGCGCGCCATGGCTCGCGCGCACGCTCGATTGGCCGTTTCCCGGGCTCGGCCGCCGTATCGAGGTGGCGCGCATGCGGGGCCCGGCCGGCGAGTTCTTCAGCCTGACGTGGCCGGGCTACGCCGGCGCCCTGACCGCGATGGCGCCCGGGCGCTTTGCGGCTTGCGTCAACCAGGCGCCGCTGTGGCGTCGCACCCGTCATCCTTGGCTGCGGCTTTATGATTTCCTGGCGAACGCCCTCAATACCTGGCGCATTCGGCACATCCCGCCCGATCAGCTCCTGCGCCGGGCTTTCGAGACCTGCGCAAGCTATGCCGAAGCGCGGCGCCTGCTGGAAACCGAACCGGTGGCCCGGCCGGTGATCTACACCTTGGCGGGCTGCGCTCCCGGCGAGCGCTGCGTGATCGAGCGCACCGAGGAGAGTTTCCTTACCCACGAAGGGGAGACCTGCGCCGCCAATGACTGGATCGTGAGCCGTCCCGATTGGGAGGCGCGCATCATCGCCGCGCATCTGTTCACGAGCTCGGCCGAGCAGGCCGCCGGCAGGAGCCGGGCGCGGCGCGATGCGCTCGCAGCCTTTCCTGGGCGCCTGTCGCAATCAGGCTTCGAATGGGTGACGCCGCCGGTGCTCAACCCCTATACCCGGATCGCCTCCGTCATGTGCCCGGCGCGCGGCATCCTGCGCGTCGCCGGCTACGAGGTCGTCGTCCCGGGCGCGCTGCCCGAGCAGGTGACGCAGGTGCGCGAGGTGACGGCGCCGGCGGCTTAATGCTCAAAGGCGGGGGACAAGCCGAACTTGCCCGCAATACCTTGTCCTGAGGAGCGCGATCGTAGGGCGCAATAGCTGAAGCGTATTGCGCCGCATTGGCTCGGCCGAAGGGTTGGCGGAATACGCTTCGCTATTCCGCCCTACGCACTACGCACTGACTACCGGATTATGGCGCAACGGAATTTGCGCCGTGATTCAAGCGCTTTCACAAACCTCTTCCAACGAACCCTCCGGACGGAGTATTCTCCGCACCATGACCAAGCTCCTAGAAAAAGCTCTCGAAGCCGTGCGCCAGTTGCCCCCGGACAGCCAGGACGCAATCGCGCGCGCCATGCTTACCTTGGCAGGCGATGAGGGTGAGTTGGAAGAAATAGACCCCGCACACTTGCCCGACGTGCTGGAAAGTCTCGCCCAGACCAAGCGCCGCGAGTTCGCAACCGACGCCGAGGTTGAAGCCGCGTTCCGCCGCTTCGACTGATGAAGCTTCGCTTCACTCCGCGCGCGATTGCAAACCTCATAGAGATTGCCGACTACATCCGCGCGCACAATCCAACGGCGGCTCGGCGCGTGCGCGCCGCCATCTATGACAGCCTGCAAAACCTGATTTTGTTTCCGTATGTCGGCCGAAAGCAGAAGGTCGAAGGCGTGCGCAAGTTCGTGACGCGCAAATATGCCTACCTCGTCTATTACACGGTCGATGAGGCGGCGGAGGAAATCGTGATTCTCAACGTGAAGCACCCCGCGCGCAGGCGCGAGCATGAAGATGCGTGAAGGCTGGGGTTAGAAGGCTGATGAGTAATGGTCCCCTACTTCAGCAAGCGCAGGGTGGGCAAAGCGAAGCGTGCCCACGAACTTCGGCGCCGTGGTCCCGGGTCTGCTTACTACGTTCCTATTTTCCGTCCGCCTTTCCTCCATACTCCCGGTAGAGCCGCTCGATCACCTCGCTTGTCGCGGCCTCGGCCTTGTCCTCCGGGAAATTGGTGAGCACGACGACGCCGAGGTCCTGCGCGGGATCGACCAGGATCTTCGCAAGGTTCATGCCGTTCGAGCCGTTGTGCGTCAGCACCGGCTGCGGCGACCAGTCGAACTTCACGACGCCCCAGCCGAGCGCATATTCGCCCTCCTGCGGCGTGCCCGGCGGCGCGTTCGGGCGCTTGCCCGTCTTCACATGCGGCCGATGCAGGCGCGCAAGCGTCTCAGCGCTCACCAGCGCAGGCCCGCGCTTGCCTTGGCCCGCGTTCCAGCCGGCCCAGGCGGCGAGGTCGAGCACCGACATATGCGCGATGCCGGCCGGGCCGATCACGGGCGGCGCGTCGGCCGCGTCGCCCCACAGCATCGGCGTGATCTCGCCCTTCTCGCTGACTTTGTGGCCGACCGGCGCATCGAGCTTCCCCAGGGTCGCCTGCGCGCCAAGCCCTGCCGTCCGCAGGCCGAGCGGCGCGAAGATGCGCCGCGTGATCAGCTCCTCCCAGTGCGTATCCGCCGCCTTCTCGATCATCGCGCCGGCGATGATGTAGCCGAGATTGGCGTAGTGGAAGATCGAGCCGGGCGCGGTTTCCGGCGCGTGGTTTTTCCACGCAGCGAGCATGCGCAGGCGCAGCGGCCGCAGATTGTACTCGAACGCATCCGTATTGAAGTAGAGCGCGAGGATGTCCGGCGTGTCGGAGGGAATGCCGCTCGAATGCGACAGGAGCTGTTCGAGCGTCACCGCCCCAAGCTTGGGATTGATGCCGGGCACGTCGCCGCCCAGCACCTCGCCGATGGTCGAGTCCCAGCGCAGCTTTCCCTCCTCCACCAGCATGGCGCGAGCGTCGCCGTCATCGCCTTGGTGTCGGAGCCGAGATGGAAACGGTCCTCGATCGTCACCTTGACGTCGTTCCCGTGCGCGCGCACGCCGACCGCGCCGGCGGCGATGATGGCGCCGTCTTTCACCACCGCCGCCGCGAGCGCCGGCAAGCCGTGCTTGGCGCGCACCTTTTCGAGCTCGGCGTCGAGCGGGCGCATCTGTGCGCAGGCGAGCGCGGGCAGCGCGAGGAGGGCGAACGCGCCGACCAGGCTTTTCAGGAGGACCGCGCGACGCGAGGGGAGGGAGGTCATGGCGTCTCTTCGGCTGGGGGTTGGCCGCCCGTGCGGTCCGCGGCGGGCCGAGAAAGCCGGCAGGGCATGGACGATCACCATGCAGCCGATCACGACAGCTTGGCAACGATGTCGTCCATGCTGAAGAAGAACTCGTCGGGCGCGTGCGTTCGGAGCGCATCGACGCTGGCGTAGCCCCACGACACCGCGCCGAAAGCGGCGCCGACCGCGCGCGCGGCCTCCGCGTCGCGCGTCTCGTCGCCGATCGCGATCATCTGCGCCGGCGGAATGCCGGTCCGTTTCAGGATCGCGCGGAATTTCGTCCGCTTGCCGAACAGCGACGACTGGCAGGCATAATGCGCAATGCGCCGCTCGTTGTGCGGGCCGAGCGTGCGGCGCACATTGTCCTCCGAATCGGAACTGACGATCGCCAGCACGGTCTCGCGCGCGGCAAGCTCGGCGAGCACGCGATCGACGCCGGGGAACAGCGCGATCTCATGCAGGTGCTGCGTCTTGAGCGCACGCATGTGGCGGGCGATGATCGGCACTTTCCACAGCGGCACGCCCAGCCATTCGAGAATCTGCCGCGCGCTCGATCCGCGCAGAATCTCGATGTCCTGCGGCGCAACGCGCCTGAATCGATATTTGTCCGCGACCGTGTTCAGAACGTCCGTAAACCATGGAAACGTGTCGGCCAGCGTGCCGTCCATGTCGAAGATGACGAGCCTGTATTTCACCGGCAGCCTTGCAGTCTTGCGCGATCCTCACGACAAGCGGAGCGATCACCGAGCACAGTCGAATCAACGAGACGCGATCCGCCACCGAAATAGGCGGTCTTGCCGGCATTCTCCAACGCGCTGGTTCTTAATGCGTGGTCCCAATTCGTGCGCTCGTGTCCCCGGCGCAGCGGGGCGCCGCGTGCGGGACCCGCACCAATCCTTGTGCGAGCCAGTCCGATTGGAGTTGCAGCAAGTCTGCCTGCCGCATTTTTCTTTTCGTCCGCGAAACCGCGCGTCCGCCCGCTCGTAACTCCCGCCGTCGTCCTGGGTGGGATATCGCCGCCATGGGACAAGCAAATGGGAGCGACACACATGAATTTTACATCGAAGACGATGGCGGCCCTGTTCGCCGCCTCGGCGGCGCTTGTCGCCTCCGGCCTTGCTCAGGCCGGCACGATCATCGGCCTCGTCGACGGCAACTCGCTTGCCGTGATCGACGCGGCGAGCCGCAAAGTAACGTCGACGATCGATGTCAAAGGCGCGGGCCCGCTGCTCGGAATCGACGTGCGGCCCGCCGACGGCATGCTGTATGGCGTGACGGCGGATGGATGGATCGTCAGCATCGACCCGAAAACCGGTCAGGCGATGCAGAAGGCGAAGCTCTCGGAGACCTTGAAGCCGGGCGCGACCGCGACCGTCGACTTCAATCCGGTCGCCGACCGCCTGCGCGTTATGGGTTCGGATGGCGCCAGCTTGCGCGTCAATGTCGACGACGGCAAAGCGACGGTGGACGGCTCGCATAAATACAAGGAGGGCGACGCAAACGCCGGCAAGACGCCGAAGGTGGTCGCCGGCTCCTACACCAATTCGATGAAGGGCGCGCAGGCCACCGTCCTCTACAATGTGGATGCGGCAACGGGCGCGCTCGTCACGCAGGCTCCGCCGAACGACGGCGTGCTCAACACGGTAGGACCGCTCGGCGTGTCGCTCGACGGGCCGGTCGCGTTCAACATCGTGATCGAGGGCGAGGGAAACCGCGCCTGGCTGGTCGCCGGCGGCAATCTCTATTCGGTCGACCTGAAGAGCGGCGCGGCGACCGCGGCGGGTAAGATCGAAGGCCTGAACGGCGCGCTCGGCGACATCGCCTGGTGGGAGTGACCGGCGGCCGTTTTCACCCGGCCAGGCGTCGGGTCGCGGAGCAGGCGCTTGCCGTCAGGCGTGCGCCTGTTCCGATTGCTGCAGGTCGAGACCGCTGCGCACCTGCGCGAACAAAGCGCGGAACATCTCCGCCGTCAGCACGCCGGTATTGGTGTTGTAACGGGAGCAGTGATAGCTGTCGAACAGCCTCAATCCGTTCACGTCGTGCAGCGCGCCGTGCGCGAAGGGCGCCGAGGCGGCGCGCCGGTCCAGCGCGGCGATGACGCTGTCATGGGCGACGCGCCCGAGCGCGACAATGACCCGAAGCCGTCCCATTTCGGCGATCGTATTTTTGAGGAAGTCGCGGCAGGTCTTGATCTCGACCGGCAGCGGCTTGTTTTCCGGCGGTACGCAGCGCACCGCATTGGCGATGCGCGCATCGATGAGGGTAAGCCCGTCATCGGCGCGATCGGCATAGTCGCCCTGCGCGAAGCCGAACTCCTTCAGCGTCGCATAGAGGAGCTGGCCGGCAAAATCGCCGGTGAACGGCCGGCCGGTGCGGTTGGCTCCTCGCAGGCCGGGCGCAAGCCCGACAATCAGGAGCCGCGCGTCGACGGGCCCGAAGGACGGCACCGGCGCATTGAACCAGCCGGGCTCTCGCGCCCGCCAGGTCTCGCGGAAGGCGACCAGGCGCGGGCAGCGAGGGCAGTCGCGTCCGGGCTCGGCGGTCGTCCCGAGAACGGGCTGCATCGTCACTCGTCGTCGAACACGTCGCTGTCGCCCGCAGCGGGCTCGGGTCGCACATTCGTGCTGCGCTGCAAGAATTGCGGCGTATGACGCTGCTCGCGCGGGCCGCGATCGGGCCGCTCGACGGGATCTCGTCCGATCTTCGGCTGCAGCTCCATGATGTCGAGAAATATGTCGGCCTGTCGGCGCAGTTCGTCGGCAACCATCGGCGGTTGCGTAGAGATCGTAGAGATAACTGTCACGCGCACGCCCCGCCGTTGCACCGCTTCGACCAGCGAGCGGAAATCGCCGTCGCCGGAGAACAGCACCATGTGGTCGATGCTTCCGGCGATCTCCATCGCATCGACCGCAAGCTCGATATCCATGTTGCCCTTCACCTTGCGGCGGCCGGTCTGGTCGACGAATTCCTTCGTCGCCTTGGTCACCACGGTGTAGCCGTTATAGTCTAGCCAATCGATCAGGGGCCGAATTGAAGAATACTCTTGATCCTCGACTACAGCTGTATAGTAGAATGCCCGGAGAAGGTACCCGCGGCTATGGAATTCCCGCAAAAGCCGCTTGTAATCGATATCGAAGCCGAGCGATTTCGCTGTCGCGTACAGATTTGCGCCATCAATAAAGAGCGCTATTTTTTCGGTGGGAACTGTCATGTGAATCTCGTTTGTTACTCCAAGTGCGCAAGACGTCGCCGAGCGCGCCCGCCCGGTGAACTGCAACCGTTTTGGAATCCCTATGGGTGCAAGGCGATAATCGCCTGCGGCACCCAGTCGCGGCTCTAAGTAGAGTCTCGCGCCCGTTCGATGTCGCCCTCAGATAGTTACTGTTCAAGATGTCTTCTACGCAATTCACAACGGAAATAGCCGATAAAAGTAGCCAATGCAAATCAATGTTGCGCTTTTAGGCCAGGAAGACTACGACCGGCCTAAATCCCTACATCGCTCCGCAAGAAGGAGAACGAGCTTATGGCCCGTGTCACGGTAGAAGACTGCATCGATAAGGTTGAGAATCGATTCGAACTCGTCCTTTTGGCGGCCCATCGCGCCCGTATGATCTCCTCCGGCGCTCAGATTACGGTCGACCGCGACAACGACAAGAACCCGATCGTTGCGCTGCGCGAGGTCGCCGACCAGGCGATTTCGCCGGAGGACCTCAAAGAGGACCTCATCCATTCGCTGCAGAAATATGTCGAGGTCGACGAGCCCGAGCCCGAGGCCATTCCGCTGATCGGCGGCACCGGCGAAGGGGTCGATGCCGACGACACCGAAGTCGCCATGGAGCGCATGACGGAAGAGGAACTGTTGAAGGGACTCGAAGGCTTGACGCCGCCCGAGGAGCGGCCCGAGCCGGTGGAGCCTGACGACGAGGAATAGCCGGGCGGCTCGCCGCCCCTCGCAGCGACTTTTCGTGAAAGGCCGGCGGCTCGGGCGAGCCGCCGGCCTTTTCTTGCGGCTCCGCTCCCGACATAATCGGAAAGCGTGGCGGAGACGCGCAGCTTGCGGCACACTGTGTCGGCAACCACATCGTCGCTCATAGGAGCGCTTCATCTTGGGCCCGCCCATCACCAGTTTGCCGCGGATGCAGGTTCAGGCGCGCATTCATGCGCCGCGCGAACCGACGCCGCAGACGGCGCCGAAACCGGTGGAACCGCCGGTGGCGGCGCCGAAGCCGATGATGCGCCAATATGAGCTGGTCGAGCGGGTGCGGAAATACAATCCGAAGACCAACGAGGACCTGCTCAACCGCGCCTATGTCTACGCGATGCGGGCGCATGGCGGCCAGAAGCGCGCCTCCGGCGACCCTTATTTCTCGCATCCGCTTGAAGTCGCCGCGATCCTCACCAACCTGAAGCTCGACGATGCGACGATCGCCGCCGCGCTTCTGCACGACACGATCGAGGATACCGAGGCGACCCGCGCCGAGATCGACGCGGTGTTCGGCCACGACATCGGGCAACTCGTCGAGGGCCTCACCAAGCTCAACCGGCTCGAACTGGTGTCGCGCGAGGCGAAGCAAGCGGAGAACCTGCGCAAGCTTCTGCTCGCTATCGCCGAAGACGTGCGCGTGCTCCTCGTGAAGCTCGCCGATCGCCTGCACAATATGCGCACCATCGCGCATATGCCGGCCGAGTCGCGGCGGCGGGTGGCGGAGGAGACGATCGATATCTACGCGCCGCTTGCCGGCCGCATGGGCATGCATGCGATGCGGAGCGAATTGGAAGACCTCGCCTTCGAAGAGCTGCATCCGGAGGCGTTCCAGGTCATCAGCGCGCGGCTGGACGCGCTCGCCGCCCGCAACAGCGACCTGATCAGCGAAATCGAGCATCAGCTCACGACCAAGCTTGCCCATAGCGGGATCGCCGCCCGCGTGACCGGGCGCCGCAAGCACGCCTACTCGGTCTGGCGCAAGATGGAGCTCAAGGCGCTCGGCTTCGAACAGCTCTCGGATATTCTCGGTTTCCGTGCGATCGTGAACACGGTCCCGGAGTGCTATCAGGCGCTCGGCATCGTCCACACCACCTGGCCGGTCGTGCCGGGCCGGTTCAAGGACTACATCTCAACGCCGAAACAGAACGACTACCGTTCGATCCACACGACGGTGGTCGGCCCGCGCAATCAGCGGGTCGAGCTGCAGATCCGGACGGCGGCCATGAACGAGATCGCCGAATACGGCATCGCGGCGCATGCGCTGTACAAGGACAATCTCGGCTCGCCGTCGGAGATGCTGTCGCACGAGTCGAACGCCTATGCCTGGCTGCGGCGGACCATCGAGCTGTTGGCCGAAGGATCCAATCCCGAGGAGTTCCTCGAACACACCAAGCTCGAACTGTTCCACGACCAGGTGTTTTGCTTCACCCCCATGGGCAAGCTGATCGCGCTGCCGCGCAACGCGACGCCGATCGACTTCGCCTATGCGGTTCACACCGACATCGGCAATCGTGCGGTGGGCTGCAAGGTGAACGGCAATATCGGCCCGCTCATCTCTCCATTGCACAATGGCGACGAGGTCGAGATCCTGACCTCGCGCGCGCAGATTGCTCCGCCCGCCGCCTGGGAGTCGGTCGTCGTTACGGGCAAAGCGCGGGCGGCGATCCGGCGCGCGACGCGGGTTGCCGTGCGCGCGCAATATGCCGAGCTAGGCCGGCGCATTGTCGAACGCCTGTGCCAGGTCTCCAAGCGGGACTATTCGGACGAGAAGCTCAACGGCGCCCTGCCGCGGCTTGCCCGCGCGACGATCGACGATGTCTTCGCTGCGGTCGGACGCAGCGAAATGAAGGCCGCCGACGTGGTGCGGGCGATGTATCCCGACTACAAGGAGGAGCGGGTAACCGCAGTGCCGAAGCCCGACAGCGGCTGGTTCGGGCTGAAGATGGGACGCGCGGTGAAGTTCAAGTTCCCCGGCGCCAAAGACGACGGCGACGCCATTCCGATCCGCGGTCACAATGGCGACCTGCCGGTCCGCTTCGCCCCCAATGGCGGCGCGGTGCCGGGCGATCGCATCATTGGAATCATGACCCCGGGCGAGCAGATCACCATTTATCCGATCCAATCGCGGGCGCTGAAGGCGTTCGAGGATGCGCCCGAGCGCTGGCTCGATGTGCGCTGGGACGTCGATGACAAGAATCCGCAGCGCTTTCCCGCCCGCATCGTGGTGCAGTCGGTCAACGAGCCGGGCTCCCTGGCGCAGATCGCCCAAGTCATCGCCGAGCACGACGGCAATATCGACAGCATCAACATGTCGCGCCGCTCTCCCGATTTCACCGAGATGACGATCGATCTGGAAGTCTACGACCTCAAGCACCTGACCGCGATCATCTCGCAATTGCGCGCGAAGACCGTGGTCGCGAAGGCCGAGCGGGTGACCGGGTAGCGGCTCGCCGCGCTCCGCTGGCGCAACCGATCGCCACTTGAAATCGCTGCGGGTCTGCTCCCATAAAATCGGTCATTCGGCGGACCAGATCACAGACAGGACCTCCATTGAGCGGACCCTCTCTTCGCCTCGGCGTGAATATCGACCATGTCGGAACGATCAGGAACGCACGCGGGGGGCGGCATCCGGACCCGGTGCAGGCGGCGGAACTCGCGATCGCGGCCGGAGCCCACGGCATAACCGCGCATCTGCGCGAGGATCGCCGGCACATCCGTGACGACGACATCGCCCGCCTCAAGCAGCATCTGCGCAAGCCGCTCAATCTCGAAATGGCGGGGACGCCGGAAATGACGGCGATCGCGATTGCGACGCGCCCGCATGCCGCCTGCCTCGTGCCCGAGCGGCGGGAAGAGCGCACGACCGAGGGCGGCCTCGACGTCGTCGCGCAGCGGAGTGCGTTAACGGACGTGGTCGCCGCGCTTGCCGAAGCGAAGATCCGGGTATCGCTGTTCATTGCGCCGGACGAGCGCCAGATCGAAGGCGCCATCGCGCTCGGCGCGCCGGTTATCGAAATCCACACCGGCGCCTGGTGCGATGCGGTTGTCGCGGGGGAGGCGGCGCACGCGGCCGCCGAGTTCGCGCGCATCGCGGCCGGCGCCGAATTCGCGTTCCGGCTCGGCCTCGAAGTCCATGCGGGTCACGGGCTCGACTACGGCGCCGCGGAAACCATCGCCGCCTTGCCGCATGTCGTGGAACTCAATATCTGCCACTTCCTGATCGGCGAAGCGGTCGCGGTCGGGCTGCCGACGGCGGTCGAGCGCATGCTGGCGGCGATGCGGCGCGGCCGCGCGAAGGCGAAGGCGGCTTCGTGATCATCGGGATCGGCACCGACATCGTCGATATCCGCCGGATCGAGCGGACGATCGCGCGGTTCGGCGAGCGCTTCCTCGACCGCATCTTCACGGCGAAGGAGCGCGCCCGCGCCGAGCGCCGGGCGAACCGGGTCCCGACCTATGCCAAGCGATTCGCCGCCAAGGAGGCTTGCGCCAAAGCGCTCGGCACCGGCTTTCGCAAAGGCGTGTTCTTCCGCGACATCGGGGTGGTCAATCTTGCGTCCGGCCAGCCGACCCTGAGCCTCACCGGGGGCGCATCGGCGCGGCTCGCCTCCCTCATCCCGCCGGGCTTTGCGGCGCGTATCGATCTCGCCTTGACCGACGAATGGCCCCTGGCGCAGGCCTTCGTCATCATTTCGGCGCTTCCGAGCGAGATAGAGCGGCCGGGCTGATTTGCGCGATTGGTTTCGAGCGGCTAGAACTCGGGCCTCCATGAATTCGTGTCACGACCGGAATAGCTCCACCCCGCATCCTGACATAGGTGATGGTCGGAAACGGTTCGCGGCGGCACGCGCAAGGCCGCGTTTCGGACGAGGGCTTGGTCGAACAATCGACGGGTAGCGGCAAGGGAACCAAGAGAGGCCGATGAGCGTGTCCGGTCAGGAAAAACAGCGCGAGAAAAGGAAAGAGGGCGGCATCGCCGAGACCGTCCGCGTCATCTTTCACGCGCTGATCATCGCGCTTGTGATTCGCACATTCCTCTTCCAGCCGTTCAACATTCCGTCCGGCTCGATGATGGCGACGCTGTTGATCGGCGACTATCTGTTCGTGTCGAAATACAGCTACGGCTATAGCCGCTACTCGCTTCCGCTGTCGCCGCCGCTGTTTTCCGGACGTATTTTCGCATCCCCGCCCGATCGCGGCGACGTGGTGGTGTTCCGCCTGCCGAAGGACGACGCGACCGACTATATCAAGCGCGTGATCGGTCTTCCGGGCGATCGCGTCCAGATGATCGGGGGCGTGCTCCACATCAACGGTCAGGCGGTGAAGCGCGAGCGCGCCCCGGATTACCTCGATGATGAAAGCGGCTATCCGGTCCGGGTGCGGCGGTGGCGGGAGACATTGCCGAACGGCGTGAGCTACGACACGCTCGATCTCCAGGACAACGGCTTCCTCGACAACACCCAGCTCTACGAGGTTCCGCCCGGCCAGTATTTCATGATGGGCGACAATCGCGACAACTCGACCGACAGCCGGGTGCTCAGTCAGGTGGGCTTCGTCCCGTTCGAGAACATCGTCGGCCGGGCGCAGATCATCTTTTTCTCGATCGGCGATGGGGTGCCCGCCTGGCAGGTATGGGCGTGGCCCTGGGCCGTTCGCTGGAGTCGGTTGTTCACGATCGTCAGATGAGCCAAAGGGCGCAGAGTAGACGCGACCTCGAGGCCCGCATCGGGTACTCTTTCACCGATCCGGACCTCCTGGAAAGCGCGCTCACGCATATCTCGGCCCTGTCCGGCCAGGCTCGCGCGGCCAGCTACCAGCGTCTCGAATTCTTGGGCGATCACGTGCTCGGCCTCGTCGTCTCCGACATGCTCTATCGCGCTTTCCCCAGGGCGGCGGAGGGCGAGCTGTCGCGCCGCCTCGCCGATCTCGTGCGCAAGGAGACCTGCGCCGACATTGCGCGCGCGATCGACCTCGGCTCGGCGATCAAGCTCGGAGTGTCGGAGGCGAATGCCGGCGGCCAGCGTCGCGTCGCGATCCTTGCCGATGTGTGTGAAGCGCTGATCGGCGCCGTGTTCGTCGACGGCGGCTATCCGGGCGTGGCGGCCCTGGTCGAACGGCTATGGGGCGAACGCATGCGCAAGCTGGTGCGGCCGCTGCGCGACCCGAAAACCGTGCTGCAGGAATGGGCGCAGGGGCGCGGGCTGCCGACGCCCTCCTATCGCGAGGTTGAGCGGCGCGGTCCCCACCACGATCCCGAGTTCCGGGTCCTTGTGGAACTGCCGGACCTCTCGCCCGCCGAAGGTCTCGGCCGCTCGAAACGGGCCGCCGAGCAGGCGGCGGCCGCCGCGCTGCTCGCCCGCGAAGGCGTGTCCACGGTGGCCTCCGATGATTGAGCCCGCCGACACCGCGGCAGAGGCGACCCGGTGCGGCTTCGTCGCGGTGATCGGCGCGCCCAATGTCGGCAAATCGACGCTGGTGAATGCGCTGGTCGGCGGCAAGGTCACGATCGTCAGCCCCAAGGTGCAGACGACGCGCAGCCTCGTCCGCGGCATTGCGCTGGAAGGCCGCGCCCAGTTGATTTTCGTCGATACGCCCGGCCTGTTCGCTCCGCGGCGGCGGCTCGAACGCGCCATGGTGACGACCGCCTGGTCGGGCGCAAAGGACGCCGATATCGCCGTGCTCGTCGTCGACGCGCGGCGCGGGCTCGATGCCGAGACCGGCGCGATCCTCGACCGGCTTGCGGGCTTGGCGGCTCCGAAGGCGCTCGCGCTCAACAAGATCGATCTGGTGGCGAAACCCGTCCTGCTCGACATCGCGCGCGCGGCGAACGATCGGGCGGCCTTCGTCGCCACCTTCATGATCTCCGCGCTCAACGGGGACGGCGTCGCCGACCTCAAGGCGTGGCTCGCAGGCGAAGTGCCCGCAGGGCCGTGGCTGTACGCCGAGGATCAGATGTCGGATGCGCCGATGCGCAGCCTCGCCGCCGAGATCACGCGCGAAAAGCTCTTCCTGCGCCTGCGCCAGGAGCTGCCTTACCGATCCACCGTCGAGACCGACTCCTGGAAAGAGCAGCCGGACGGCTCGGTGCGGATCGAGCAGACGATCTATGTGGAGCGGGAAAGCCAGCGCAAGATCGTGCTCGGCAAGGGCGGGCACTCGATCAAGGCGATCGGTTCGGACGCGCGCAAGGAAATCGCGGCGCTGATCGGCCAGCCGGTGCACCTTTTCCTCTTCGTGAAGATACGCGAGGGCTGGGCCGACGACCCCGAACGCTATCGTGAGATGGGACTGGATTTCCCGCGCGAATAATCACGGACTGACCGCCGGCAATGCAGTGGACCGAGGAAGGCATCGTGCTGGGCGCGCGCCGGCACGGCGAGGCGAACGCCATCGTCGAGCTGATGACGCGCGGCCACGGCCGCCATCTCGGCCTGGTGCGGGGAGGGGCGGGATCGCGGCTGCGTCCGGTGCTGCAGGCCGGCAATGTCGTGACGGCGACCTGGCGGGCGCGGCTCGACGAGCATCTCGGTCACTACGCGGTCGAGGGCGTGCGGCTGCGCGCGGGCACCTTCCTGCCGGTCCCGCACGCGCTCTATGGCGTCAGCCATCTCGCGGCGCTGGTGCGGCTCCTGCCGGAGCGCGACCCGCATCCGGCGGTGCACGAGGCGCTGGAGGCCATCCTCGACCGGGTCGGCGATCCCGCGGTGGCCGGCGCGCTGGTGGTGCGGTTCGAGCTGCAAATGCTCGCCGAGCTCGGCTTCGGGCTCGACCTCGCGCACTGCGCGGTGACCGGGGGAACCGGGGATCTCGTCTATGTGTCGCCGAAGTCGGGACGGGCGGTGTCGCGGGTGGCGGGCGAAGCCTGGCATGACCGCCTCCTGGCCTTGCCGGCCTTCCTGGCGGAAGGCCGCAACGGGGTCTCCGCGGCCGAGCTCACGACCGGTTTTGCGCTGACCGGGTTCTTCCTTACCCGTCATTTGTTCGAGCCGCGCGGCCTTGCTCTGCCGGATACGCGCGCCCATTTCCTCGCCGCCGTGCTGCGTTCGGCCTAGGCCGAGCAGCCGGCTGTTGGCGCTTGATTTCACCGCGCAATTTTCAGGCCGGACACGGAACTGAAGCCTTGGTGAGGCGTTATTTTCACGCTTCGCTTGACTTGGATAAGGGTACCTGCGATGCGCGCGTTTGTCAGGCGCTTCCTCATGCATTACGGCATTTACCGTCGCTATCCGCTCGCACGTATTCCGGCTTTCCGGAATGCGTGGCGCATCTCGCGGGCATGATCTGATCGCCCCATTGAAGGGCGGTTGTTCACTCGGGCGCATTGGGCCTGAGGGCTCCTGACCACTTATACTTCAGCCGACGACGACGCGACCGCCCCAAACCCTTTCGGCTGGAGCGACTGCAGCAATTTTAAAGCACGCAGGCACCGAGACAGGCTAAGCCGAACGTTCGCTAAGCCGAACGCTGCTTGCTTGCTCCGCTGCGAACCCGCCCGCGCCAGGGTGGCGCCGAAAACTGAAGATGCTATCGGGGCGGAGGCCTGTCGTTTACGCCTCGGAGTCCGCCGCTTTGGGTCCATTTCCGCCGCCGCCGCGCGGACTGAACTGGTTTGTGCGCGGGAAACCCTTGGGCGCGATCCGGCCCGCATCGGCGCGATTGGCGCGCCAGTCGGAGAGCTCCTTCAGCGCCAGCGTGAACACGCGTCCGGCCGCATCGGTCCAGGTGAGCCCGTCCGCGGCCTTGAAGGTGGTCACGTCGGACAGGCCGCCGTCCTTGTAGCGCTGGAGCCGCACCCCGCGCCCGCGCCCCATTTCCGGGACCTGGTCGAGCCCGAACACCACCAGCTTGCGGTT
>DASUPI010000296.1:0-5689 GCA_036281135.1 Rhodoplanes sp.
AAAAGAAATCCCGTCTCACGGTCAATCGAACGAAAATTGCTCATCGAGCGACACCCCGGGAAGCTGGAGAATCAAAACGCCCGATGATACATGCCCAAACAACCCGTCAAGTCCGACAGGCTGCTAGCCCGCGGCGGAGGGCGATACAAGCAACCGCGCCCAGCGCGTGCGCCCTGTTCTCCGCTTATCTTCGCAATGCCATTGTTCCGCTGCGCCCGCGGGGCGTAAGCCCTACAATGCTGGCGGAGAATCGACCCGCCGCGCAGGGCGGCGCGTCATGGCGTTTCAAAGCGCCGGGGAGCAATTGTGAGCTGGGGACGAATCGCTATCGCGCTTCTGGCGCTCGGCGCGCTTGCGGCCGGCTGGTGGATTGTCTACGGCCGCGGACCGGCGGTGAGCGCGGTCGAGCCGGTGCGCGGCACGGCGGTTGAGATCGTCTACGCGACGGGCGCCGTCGAGCCGGTTCGTTGGGCGAAGGTCAGCAGCGTGATCCGCGACCGGATCGTGGACCTGTGCTATTGCGAGGGCGAGCCGGTCATCAAGGGCCAGGTCCTCGCCCGTCTCGACGATCGCGAATTGCGGGCGCAGCTCGGCGAACTGAAGGCGCGCGAGGATTTCCTCAAGCGCGAAATGGCGCGCGTAAGCGAATTGATGGGCCGCGGCATCGCCTCGACGCAAACCTATGAGCGCGCTTCGACCGACCTGCGGCAGATTCAGGCGCTGATCGCCGTGCAGACCGAAAAGCTCGCAGATTACGAGATCGTCGCGCCGATGGAGGGCATCGTGCTGCGTCGCGACGGCGAGGTCGGCGAGATCGCCGAAGCCGGCCAGGTGCTGTTCCGCGTCGGAATGCCGAAACCCCTGCAGGTGGTTGCCGAGGTGAACGAAGAAGACATTCCTCGCGTCGCGATCGGCCAGCTGGTCCTGCTGCGCACCGACGCGTTCCCGAACCGGCGCATCGAGGGGAAGGTGCGCGAAATCACCCCGATGGGGGACGCGGTGGCGAAGACCTACCGCATCCGCGTCGACCTGCCGGACGACACGCCGCTCAAGCCCGGGATGAGCGTCGAGGCGAACGTCATCACGCGGGAGAAGCCGGGCGCGCTGCTGGTTCCGGCCGATGCGGTGCAGGGAAGCACGGTTTTCGTCGTCGACGGCGACCGCGTGCGCAAGCGGGCGGTCGAAGTCGGCATCCGGGGCACGCGCAATATCGAAATCCTTTCGGGCGTCGACGAGCGGAATCGCGTGATCTCGCCCGTGCCGCCCGGCGAGCTCACCGACGGCCAACGGGTGCGCGTAACGATGCGCGGGGCGTCGTCGTGAATCTCGTTTTCGGCATCGCGCTGACCCATGTGCGCGCGCGTGCGCGCCAGACCCTTGTCGCGGTCGCGGGCGTCGCCACGGGCGTCGGCTTCTCCATCATGATGGCGGCGCTGCTGCAGGGCTCGCAGCAGGACTTCATCCGCCAGCTCGTCAATGCGATGCCGCATATCACCGTGTCGGACGAGCGCCGCAAGCCGACGCCCCAGCCGAGCGAAACCTTCTTCGACTCCGCCGAGATCCACGGGCTGACCCCACAGGCGCGACGGCGCGGCATCAAGAATCCGCTCGCGACCATGGCCTCGCTGGAAGGGTGGGTTCCCGGCGCGGTCGCGCCTTCGGTGAAGGTGCAGGCGATCCTGCGCTACGCCTCGCGCGATGTCGGCGCGAGCATTGTCGGCATCGAGCCGCGGCGCGAATCGAGCGTTTCCGACCTGCCCAAGCAGATGCGGCAGGGCACGCTTGCCGCGCTCTATCGCGCCACCAACGCGATCATTCTCGGCGATCGCCTGGCCGAGAAGATCGGCGCTCGCGTCGGCTCCAACATCACCGTCCAGACGAGCGAGGGCGTGCGAGTGAAC
Organism: Rhodoplanes sp.; assembly: GCA_036281135.1. Classification (GTDB taxonomy): domain Bacteria; phylum Pseudomonadota; class Alphaproteobacteria; order Rhizobiales; family Xanthobacteraceae; genus Rhodoplanes. The sequence goes on from DASUPI010000296.1 coordinate 1,902, forward strand.
GCGCAGGTGGTCGGGCTATTTCATTCGGGCGTGCGCTCCGTCGACGAAGGCACGGCCTATACGCTCGTCAAGACGGGCCAGATTCTTGCGCAGCAGACCGGCCTCGTGAACGAGATCCGGCTGCGGCTCGGCGACGCGCTGGCCGCGCCGGAAACCGCCGCGCGGATCGAGCGGGAGACCGGCTACAAGTCGGTCGCCTGGCAGGAGGCGAGCGAAGACCTGCTCAACGCCTTCGTCGTCCGCAACATCATCATGTACACGGTGGTCGGGGCGATCCTGCTGGTGGCGAGCTTCGGCACCTACAACATCATCTCGACCATCACCCACGAGAAGGCGCGCGACATCGCCATTATGAAGTCGCTCGGCGTCACCGAGCGGCGCGTGCGCGCGATTTTCGTGATCGAGGCGGGCTTCATCGGATTTGCCGGGGCGCTGATCGGCTTTGCGCTCGGCTACGGCCTGTGCGCCGCGCTCGGGATGATCACGATCAAGAACCCCTTCACCGACGTGACGCGGCTGCCGATCGCCTATTCGCCGGTGCACTACGCCATGGCGGCCGCGGTGGCGATCATCTCGTCGCTCGCCGCCGGCTACCTGCCGGCCCGCAAGGCGGCGCGCCTGCACCCGGTCGACATCATCCGGGGCGCGACATGAGCGGAACGAACGCCATGCCGCTCATCGAAGCGCGCGCCGTGACGCGCATTCTGCCCGGCATCGTTCCGACGACGCTCGTGCACGACATCGATCTCGCCGTCCGCCCCAACGAATTCCTGGCGATCACCGGGCCCTCGGGGTCCGGCAAGTCCTCGCTGCTCTATCTGCTCGGCTTGCTCGATCTGCCCACCTCGGGCGAGGTCTTGATCCGGGGCAGGGCGACGGCGAACATGCCGGAGGAGGAGCGGGCGCGCACGCGGCTCGAGACGCTCGGTTTTGTGTTCCAGTTCCACTTCCTGCTGCCCGAGTTCACGGTGCTCGAAAACGTGATGCTGCCGATGCGCGCGCTCGGGAGCCTGTCGAACGACGCGATGCGGGAGCGCGCGAGTGCACTCCTAAGCTCGCTCGGGCTCGCGGAGCACATGGCCAAGCGTCCCGATCAACTGTCCGGCGGCCAGCGCCAGCGCGTCGCGGTCGCTCGCTCGCTCGCCAACGATCCGCCCGTCATCCTCGCCGACGAGCCGACCGGCTCGCTCGACTCCAAGGCGAGCGAGCAGGTGTTCGGCATCCTGCGCGACCTCGTCGATGTGTACGGCAAGACGGTGGTCGCGGTGACGCACGACCTTGCGCTCGCCGCGCGCATGGACCGCCGGGTCGAACTGAGGGACGGGACGATCGTGGCGGACGAGCGCATTCGCACTGATGCCTCGCCTGCGGGCTGATACGGCGGCCGTCCGTTACGCCTTTCGGATGATCAGTTCTTGGTCATTCCGGGGCGCGGCGGGCGAAGCCCGCGCCCCGGAATCCATATTACAAAGGGGCTATGGATTCCGGACAGCTTCGCTTCGCTCGGCTTCCGGAAAGACCGATCAAAGGTCAGCCATCACGCCGCTTTCGCGCCGTAGCCCGCCGCCTCGATCGCCGCGACAAGCGCCGCGGGCGCGGCCGACGTATCGGCTTCGACCCGCCCGGAGCCGAGATCGACCTTGACGCTCGCGCGCGGATCCTGCGCCTTGATCACCCGCTCGACCGCCTTTGCGCAGCCGTCGCAGGCCATTCCGGTGACGTGCAACGTGACCATGAAAGCCTTTTCTTCGCCTGGATCTCGGAATTTTCGCATGCCCAAGAGAAGTTCGATGAACTCATAAGCATGTGTTGGTGCGGCGTGCCAGAGCGTGTCGTTGTCCGCCCGGTTCGGCTGCCATAGGAGGCGACCGTATCGATCGCAAACTTCGCCTGCCGACGCGGCGCAGCGTACCTAATTCGACAGCGCGCTTTCCGCCCGCTCAATTCGCAGGGAGCGAGTTCTGCAGGCGGGCCATGTTTCCGATCAGGCGGGCGGTGATCAGCCGCAGGAGATGGAAAGCCATGCCCGGATTCTGATAGCAGAGCTGGGCGAGCTCAGCCTCGTCGATCCAAAGCAGCTCCACCGCGGTCGCGCAGATCGCCGTCTGCGTGCGCCGCCGGTCCGGAGAGAAAAGGCCGATCTCGCCGAAAATCTGCCCCGGCTCCAGCCGGGTGCCGGATTCTTCCAACCGGATTTCGCCCTGCAAGATGAGATACAGGCGATCCGCCTCCACCCCCTTCCGGAACAGGACGTGCAAGGGCGGATGACGCTCCGCCTTCATGTACGGCTTCAACCAGGCGAGCGAGAGATCGCCGCGCGCGGCGCGGCGAACCCGTTGCAGCAGGCGCACCATTTCAACCGCCCGGTAGAGATTCAGCGGCAGAAGAGTGAGGTGCAGCACCATGATGGGCACGAGGCCGCCGACGATGCCGTAGATGATGAACGCGATATTGCTGCCGAGCGCCACGATGCGCAGCGGGATCATGGTGCGCATCCAGAAGGTCGCGAGCACCAGGGCGGACGCCACATAGCCCGTGATTTCGACCACCATACGCGCTCCCTGCGGTAGCGCGCCGCCGCAACGGGCGAAGCGCGCACGCCCGCGCGGTGACGCTTTTCGCCCTGGAAGCTCTGCCTTCTATAACTCGGGATGCCGCCTAACAAGCCACACGGCATTGGCAGCGCGGCGCCTTGGAATCGGAACGCCCGCGCCGAGCGCGGCGGAATGGGGTAGCTGCCGGCCGAACATGCGGTTGAGCCAAACCGTCGTTCCCACTATATCGGGACCGTGTCCGCCGCGCGGCCTCGGCTGCGTGCGTCCATCGTCAGCCGTCTCGGATCGCATCGTGGCCCGGGAATGACGAGCCGCTTACGACGGTCTACCGCCAATCCTTCCTCGATCCCCGAAGCTCGATGTCCATTCCCTTCCCCGCGCTGATCGACAATTTCTCGACGCTTGCGCCCCGCTATGACGTGTTGCTGTCCGACGTTTGGGGAGTGGTGCATAACGGCGTCGCCGCGTTTGCCGACGCCTGCGACGCACTCACCCGGTTCCGCGCGCGCGGGGGCACGGTGATTCTCCTCACCAATGCGCCGCGCCAGAACGAGGTCGTCACCGGGTTTCTCGACAAGCTCGCGGTGCCGCGCAACGCCTATGACGCCGTGGTCAGCTCGGGCGATGTCGCGCGGGCGGTGATCGAGGCGCGCCGCCACGAGGCTGTTTTTCACATCGGGCCGGAGCGCGATCATTCAATCTTCACCGAACTGAAGGTCCGGTTCGCCCCGGTCGGGAGCGCCGATTACGTCCTCTGCTCGGGCCTTTATGACGACAATACCGAGACGCCCGAAGACTACCGGGAGCTGCTCACGCAGCTGAAGGCGCGCGACCTGTTCATGGTGTGCGCCAATCCCGATCTCGTGGTCGAGCGCGGCCACGAACTCGTCTACTGCGCCGGCGCGATCGCCGATCTTTACCAATCGATGGGCGGAGAGGTGCTGTATGCCGGCAAGCCCTATCGCCCGATCTACGAACAGGCGCTGAAGCGCGCCGCCGCGTTGCGCCGCGCCGAGGTTCCGCTCGCCCGCGTGCTGGCGATCGGCGATTCGGTGCGCACCGATCTGCTCGGCGCATCCGCCTTCGGTGTCGATTGCCTGTTCGTCACCGCCGGCATTCACGCAACCGAGCTGGGCGGGCGCGAGGCGATCGACCACGGGGCGCTCGCCGATATTTTCGGCGAAGCGGGCGTGCTGCCGAAGGCCGTGACCCGGCATCTGGTCTGGTGATCGG
>DASUPI010000297.1:0-12558 GCA_036281135.1 Rhodoplanes sp.
ATGCCGCCCGCCGTGTTGATGTCATCGACCGCCTGCTCGACGCCCTGCTTGAGCTGGGCGCCGAAGGCAGCGCTGCCGCCGGTCAGGGGCCCCGCGACGCCGAACTTGACCTGGGCATGCGCGCTTCCCGCCATCGCAAGAGCAAGGCCAAGCGCCAGGGCGAGGGTCGTGCGGTGGATCACGTGAATTGTCCTCCGAAATGGCTTGCGCGGGTTGGTCGAGCGCCAATTGCCCGATTGATACGGAATTGCGCAGGAAAGTCACGCCGGGGCAAGCGCGGCCCTGTGCCGCGCGTCAAGGTTGCGGCCGCTGCGCCGGCCGGATGAGGAATCCGTATTGCCGCGCCATCTGTTGGCGGCGGGTATTGCGGTAGCCCGCAAGCGCGATCGCGATCAGGATCGCGGTATCCACCCCGTAATAATAGAGCGACGACAGCGTGCCCCCGAACAGCGCGTAGTGGAAGAAGCGCACCGCGAACCCGAGCACGAGCATATACAGCACGAGATGCCACCACGGCCGCCAGGTCTGCGCGATCGCCCGCGCGGCGAGCCAGGCGCAGCCGCCGCCGAGAATCACGGAGACGAGCAGGAATGTCCCGAAGGAATCTTCTTCGTAGAGATAAAGGTGCATCGCAGAAGCCGTCCTAACTGCCTGCCGAGAAGCCCAGAACAGAGCGCGAGCCAAATGCATGCCACCTCTCCCCGGTGGGGAGAGGTCGGCGAGCGAAGCGAGCCGGGTGATGGGGCTCGTGTCTCACATGAACAGATTCCCCCTCACCCGCCGCCTCCGGCGTCGACCTTCCCCAAGGGGAGAGGTGAAGTTGCCCTGTAGCGCCATCGATAGCGCCCTGTTTGCCCGACTGCTAATGCCGGCCGCCCTCGAGATAGGCGGCGCGCACCTCCGGCCGTTCCAGCAGCTCGCGGCCGGTGCCGCTCATCGTGATCGCGCCGTTGACCATCACATAGCCGCGATGCGCGAGCTTGAGCGCGTGATAGGCGTTCTGCTCGACCAGGAACACGGTGAGATGATGGCGCTCATTGAGCTCGCGGACGATGTCGAAAATCTGCTGCGCGACCAGCGGGGCGAGCCCGAGCGACGGCTCGTCGAGCAGCAGCAGGCGCGGGCGGCTCATCAGCGCGCGGGCAATCGCGAGCATCTGCTGCTCTCCGCCGGACAGCGTGCCGCCGCGCTGCGACAGCCGCTCGGCAAGCCGCGGAAACAGCCCGAGCACGTGGTCGAGCTGCGACCCGCCGTCCTCTTCGCCCGCGGCGACCGCGCCCATCTGCAGATTCTCCAGCACGGTCATGCGCGCGAATATGCGCCGGCCTTCCGGGGCCTGCGCGATGCGGATGCGGGCGATCTCATGCGTCGGCAGATCGGTGATGTCGCGCCCGGCGAAAATGATGCGCCCTTCGCGCGCGCGGGGATTGGCGAAGATCGTCATCATCAGCGTCGATTTGCCGGCGCCGTTCGCGCCGATCAGCGTGATGATCTCGCCTTCGTGCACGTCGACGTCGACCCCCTTCAGCGCGCAGATGCTGCCGTAGAAGGTCTTCACGCCGCGCACGGCGAGCAGCGGCTCAGTCATCGTGCGCTCGCGTCGCTGTATTGCACGCCGCAACTTTGCAGGCCGCGAGATCGGGCGAATTCATCCTCCCCCGTTTCACGGGGGAGGATGCGTTCTGATCGAACAATGTTTTCGAGGCTCACAGTCCGACCTCCGCCTTTGCGACCGCGACCTCCTCGTCGGCGACGCCGAGATAGGCGGCGATGACCTTCTGGTCGTTGCGCACCGCCGCGGGCAGACCGTCGGCGATCTTGACGCCGTAATCGAGCACGACGACGTGGTCGGAGATCTCCATCACCACCGACATGTCGTGCTCGATCAGCAGAACCGACGTCTTATGTTCGTCGCGGATCGACAGGATGAGCGCATTGAGCGCGGCGGTTTCGCGCGGGTTCAGTCCCGCCGCGGGCTCGTCGAGGCACAGGAGCACCGGATCGGTGCACATGGCCCGGGCGATTTCCAGCCGTCGCTGCGCCCCGTAGGGGAGCGCGCCGGCGGGATCGTCCGCGCGTTCGAGGAGGTCGATGCGCGCGAGCCATTGGCGCGCCGTTTCGATGGCGGCGCGTTCGGCGCGGCCATAGCCGCCGATCCCGAGCACGCCGAGCAGCGTGTAGCCGGAAGCGGCCATCAGCGGATTGTGCTGGGCGACGAGCAGGTTTTCCAGCACGGTCATGCCGGAGAACAGGCGGATGTTCTGGAACGTGCGGGCGACCTTGGCGCGATGCGCGACGAGATATTCGGGCATGCGTTCCAGCAGGAACAGCGTGCCGTCCGCCCGCGCGAGCTTGCGTTCGCCGCCGAGCGTCAGGGCGTCGAGCTCGTTCCACAGCCGCGGGTCGCCATGCGCGAGGCCGATCCGCCCTTCCGTCGGCTTGTAGAAGCCGGTGATGCAGTTGAACACCGTGGTCTTGCCGGCGCCGTTCGGTCCGATCAGGGCGGTGATCTCGGATCGTCTGGCGGAAAAGCTGAGGTCGTTCACGGCGATCAGTCCGCCGAAGCGCATGGTGAGGTGCTCGACTTCGAGCAGGGCCGGCGCTGCGGACGTCATCCGTGCCCTTCCTTCACCAGCGCGCCCGAGATCGCCTTGCGCTCGGCAAGGGCGACGGACGGCTCGCGGGTCGCGATCAGCCCGCGCGGCTTCCAGATCATGATCAGCACCATGGCGAGGCCGAACAGCAGCATGCGGTACTGGGTGGGATCGAACTCGCTGCCGAACACCGCCTTGAGGAAATCGAGCTCGCGCAGGATTTCGGTGCCGCCGATTATCGCGACGGCGGCGATGGCGACGCCGATCTGGCTGCCCATCCCGCCCAGCACGACGATGGCGACGATCGTCGCCGATTCGAGGAAGGTGAAGGACTCCGGCGAGATGAAGCCCTGGCGTGCGGCGAAGAAGGAGCCGGCGAAGCCGCCGAACATCGCGCCGATCGCGAACGCGGTGAGCTTGGTGTTGGTGGTGTTGATGCCGAGCGAGCGGCAGGCGATCTCGTCTTCGCGCAGCGCCTCCCAGGCGCGCCCGATGGGCAGGCGGCGCAACCGCATGGTGACGTAAGCGGTCAAGAGCGCTAGCGCGAGAATGATGTAATAAAGGAAAATCGAACGATAGATCGGGCTGAAGGGCAGACCGAACACGGCGGCGAAGCCCTCCTCGCTCGCGTTGAACGGGATGCCGAAAAAAGTGGGCCGCGGGATGCCGCTGATCCCGGCATAGCCGTTGGTGACCGGCACCCAGTTGATCAGGACGAGGCGGATGATCTCGCCGAAGGCGAGCGTGACGATGGCGAGGTAGTCGCCGCGCAGCCGCAACACGGGAAAGCCGAGCATCAGGCCCCACAACGCCGCGAACATGCCGGCAAGCGGCAAGAGCGTGAAGAAGGACAGGCCGAATTCCTTGGCGATCAGCGCATAGGAATAGGCCCCGACCGCGTAGAAGGCGACATAGCCGAGATCGAGCAGCCCGGCCAATCCGACGACGATATTGAGGCCGAAGCCCAGCATCACATAAATCAGAATCTGAATGCCGAAATTATCGACCCATTTCACCGCGCCCTGCGACCCCGTCAGCGTCAGCGCAAGCACGGGATAGACGATCACGAAGCCGATCGCGAAAGGCGCAAACCAGCGGCCGAACGCAGAGCGGAAGCGCACCGCCGCCGCGCTCGGCTCGCGCGGTCTTGCTTCGCGGCGCGCGCGCCAGGGGGCGATGACGAGCGAATTGATCAGGCTGCCGGCGACGACGAGTCCGACGAGTGCGAACAGGAGCGGCCAGCGCGTCTCGATTGTGAGCTCGTTGCGGATGTCCTGGGTGGTGCGCAGTCCGATCAGCGGGAGAAACAGGCCGAAGGCAAGGAGCGCCGTGATGGCGGCGTCCTTGAGAGCGCGAACGAAGTCGGCGCGGGATGCAGTGCCGGCAGGTCGGGCGCCGAAAGCTCGCATCGGCACGCCTAGACCTTCTCCACGTCGGGCCGGCCGAGAATGCCCTGGGGCAGGAAGATCAGCGTGATTGCGAGCAGCGAGAAGGCGGCGACGTCCTTGTAGTCGATCGAGAAATAGGCCGACCACATAGTCTCGACGAGACCGATCAGAAGGCCGCCAAGCACCGCGCCCGGCAATGAGCCTATTCCGCCGAGCACCGCCGCCGTGAAGGCCTTCACCCCCGGCGTGAAGCCGTCGGCGAAATTGATGACGCCGTAATACATGAGATACATCGTGCCGGCGACGGCGGCGAGCGCCGCGCCGATGATGAAGGTGATCGAGATCGTGCGGTCGACATCGACCCCGAGCAGGGCGGCCATTTTCTGGTCCTGCTCGCAGGCGCGCTGCGCGCGGCCGAGCGCGGTGCGGCTCACGACATACCAGAAGCCGACCAGCAGCACGGCCGTGACGCCCCACACCATCAGCTGCTTGTAGGATAGCGTCACCTGGTAGCCGCCTTCGTGCATCAGCACGAACTCGCCCGGGATCAGCGGCGGGATCGATTTGTTGCGCGGACCTTGCACGACCTGGACGAAGTTCATCAGGAAAATCGACATCCCGATCGCCGAAATCAGCGGGGCGAGGCGGAACGAGCCGCGCAGCGGCCGATAGGCGAGCCGCTCGATCGCCCAGTTGAGCAGCGAGGTCAGCACCATCGCGACGATGAGGACGATGAAGAGCGCGAGCGCGACCGAGCCGACGCCGAGCCACAGCGTGAGCACCAGGAAGGTGATCAGCGCGACGAAGGTGGACACCATGAACACGTCGCCATGCGCGAAATTGACCATGCCGATGATGCCGAACACCATCGTATAGCCGATCGCGATCAGGCCGTAGATCGAGCCGAGCGTGATCCCGTTGATGAGCTGCTGGAGAAAGACTTCCATTCGTCCGCCGCGCCTTTGCTGGAGCCCGTCGGTTTCCGCCGCGTCATCGCAGCGCCCAGGCGACGCCGGGACCGCTTCGCCGGCCGGAAGGTAACAGGGCCTTGTGGGCGCGGCAACGAGGAAGCGGCGATGATGGCGATCGCACCCGCCCTATATCCGGGTCATTGCTCGAAAAGGCTGGGCCGGGACCCATTCCAGTCGCTGGACTCACGCGAGAAAGCCCAGCACCTCGCTATTGAAGGCCGCGGCCTGTTCGACATTGGAAATGTGGGCCGCGTCGAGGATGGTGAGCTTTGCGCCGGCGATCCGGCTGCCGATGAACTCGGACGCTTCGACGGTCGTCGAGTTGTCGTGGCGGCCGGCGATCACGAGGGTCGGCGCCTTGATGTTCGCGAGGATGTCGCGATGGTCCATGTCGCGGACCGCCGCCGCGCCGCCGACATAGCCTTCGAGCGGGGTCGACACCATCATCGCGTGGAACCGCGCGACCGTCTCCGGCTCGCGCGCGTGAAAATCCTTGATGAACCACAGACCGAGCACGGTGTCGGCGACGGCGCCGATGCCGCGCTCGCGCACCGTCTTGATACGCTCGTTCCACGGATCCTTGAGCGGAAAGAAGCTCGACGTATTGGCCAGAACGAGCCGGTCGATGCGCTCCGGCGCGAACGCGCCGAGCCATTGGCCGACCATGCCGCCCATTGAAATCCCGCAGAAATTCACCTTGTCGAAGCCGAGCCCGTCCATGATCGCGAGATCGTCGCGGCCAAGCTGTTCCATCGTGTAGGGGCCGGGCGTGACGCCGGAGCGCCCGTGTCCGCGCCGGTCGTAGCGCACCAACCGGAAATGCCGGGCGAATGGCGCGAGCTGAGGCTCCCACATCGAGAGATTGACCCCGAGCGAGTTCGACAGCATCAGCACGGGCGCGCTTGCGGGCCCCTCGACCTCCACATGAATGGGGCAACCGTCGGAGTGAATCACCGGCATGGCGTGGTCCTTGCGAAGGCGGCGCTCGGCGTGGCAGGCGGTGCGACGCAGGGGACTACTATGCGGAGCTTACCGCCGAGGCAAACTTGGTGAAGAACTCTGCCGCAATCTTCTTCGAGGCGCCCACGACGAGCCGCTGCCCGAGCTGGGCGATCTTGCCGCCGATCTGCGCTTCCGCGGTATAGGACAGGAGCGTGCCGCCGTCCTTGTCGACGAGGGATATCGCGGCGCCGCCCCTGGCGAAGCCGGCAATCCCGCCTTCGCCGTCCCCGGAAATCCGGTAGCTGTTCGGCGGGTCGAGGTCGGTGAGGCGAACCTTGCCCTTCCAGCGGGCCTTGACCGGACCGATCTTGGTGACCGCGATCGCCTGGAATTCGGTGTCGGAAAGCTTGTCCAGAAGCTCGCAGCCGGGAATGCAGGTCCGCAGGACCTCGGGATCGTTGAGCTTCGCCCAGACGGCGTCGCGCGCCGCCGGCAACTGAACCTCTCCCGCCAACGCAATCGCCACCGGCCCGCCTCCGTCCGCCGCCCTTCACCTTCGGCTTCAACTAAGGGTTATCATATGCTGCGCAAGCCAGGAGAAAAGGGTCCTCGGCAAGGGATTGCGGGCGCTGGCCTGCGCGTCGGGCCCGCTCTGTTATCGCCATGTCGCGCGAAGCGCGCCCGAGCAACGAGGGGGGATCCATGATGGTTCTGCGGCTCGGCTTGGCCGGCTCCTTCGCCCTGGCGACAATCATCATCGGCATCGCTGCGGTGGCGGCGACCGGGCCGGCGGCGGCGCAAGGTGGCATCGTATGCGCATATGGGCCGGCGTCCTACCGCGCGTGCTGCAAGCAATCCTATGCGCGCAACCCGCGGATGGGAGGGCGGGCGCGGGCGGACGACATCGACGCCTGCATGGGCACAGGATCGACTGCCAAGAAGAAAAAGCAGCCGAGCTGAGCGGCGGCCGACATATGTTGAGACCGGACGCTTCGCGTCGTCATCGGGACGGGAGCGCGCTGGCCGGCTGCGCCGCGGCTGGCAGGTCCGTCGCTTTCGTCGCGGCATGTGACGGCAGCGCTCGGCGCGCCACCTGCGGCGGGCGCGGCGCACGGCTTGCGCAAAACGCTTTCACCGCATCGGTCACCGCGGCGCTGATGACCGACTGACGCTCGGGCGTCATCAACAGCAACTCCTCGTCACGATTGATGATCGACCCCGCCTCCAGAAGGACGGCCGGCATTCGCGTTTCTTTAAGGACGACGAGCTGGTCGTAGCGGTAGACGCCCGCTTCCGCGTCGAGGAGGTCGCGCCGCCGATGGCCCATGAAAGCCTGGGTGTAATGGGGCGTATAGCGCAGGCCGCGCGCCTTCAATTGCAGGCCGAGCAGTCGGCCGAACAGGAGGCTTGCATTCCTCGCGCCGTTGACGTTGGCGATGAAGATGGAATGGCCGCTGAAGCGATCGCAATAGAACCGCTCCTGGCCTTCGAACTCCCATTTCTCCAGGAACGAGTCCGGCACCGAATCGTGGTGGACGGAGAGGAAGAGATCGCCCGTCAGGTCCGTCGCATAAGCGACGCGCTTGAACAGGCCGCGGCGCGGCGGCTCGGCGGTGACCATGAGCACGGTCCGCGTGAAGCCGCCCGCGAGCAGGTCGCGTTCGATCGCCTTGGCGAGGCGGAGGTTGAACTCGTATTCGAACGCGCCGCGCGCGCTCTTGGCGCCCGGCACCTCCGCGGTATGGCCGACATCGAGAATGACCCGGAAGGCCGCCGGATCGCACTTCGCACGCGCCGTGACGGGTTTCGCGATCGGCCTGGTCGGCGGAACGCCGGCGGTCTCGCCCCACGCCGTCGTCGCGCCATGCGACAGCAGCATCGCCGCGGCGATGACCGCAGCCGTTGCAGCGTTTCGCCAATCGGTCATGGGCCTCCCGCTCGCGCGCATGAGTGATGTTCGGACGCGCCCGCAACCGCCAAGCATGCGATTGCGGCTGTTTGCGGACGGCGAACCGCCGGCGGCCCGTCCCGCGCTGGTCTTTCCGATCTCCGCACAGAATGTCGGCGCAATCGGGACCTCCAACCGAGACGCTCGGGGCGGCTAGGAACGCTCCGCCACGCGAAGGGTCACGAGAACATCCGCATTCGGGCAATAGTCCCGGAAGTTTGGCGCGCGCTCGCCCTCCTCGAGATCGGCGGCGCAGCGGTCATGGCTTTCGCACATGGCGCATTTGCCCTGCATCTCGCGAAAGCGCTGCGGCTCGGCCTGTTCGATCTCCGCCGGGTCTATGCCCAGCCGGCGCATCAGTCGCGGCATGAAATTGCCGATGATCCAGTTACGCAGCTGGAAGCGCCGCGCTTTGCCGGTGGCGGTGCGCGGGATCGCCTCGAGAAACACGATCCGCCGCGGACATTTGTATTTCGACAGAGCGGCGAGCAGCCTGTCCTGGACCTTCGTGTAGAGCGCGTTCGGGTCTGCGGCGGGCGCGACCAGAAACAGCGTCAAGCGAACGAGGCCGTCTTCGTCCTGTGCGCCGACGACAATGGCTTCCGACACGCCCGGGACGGTGATGGCGCATTCCTCGATCTCGGCGGGGCTCACCCATTGACCGGATATTTTCAGAAGATCGTCGGCGCGCCCCTGGTGGTACCACCACCCTTCGCGGTCGATGACGAACACGTCGCCGGTGCGATACCAGCCGTCCCGGAACGCCGCCGCGGTTTTCTCCGGCTGTTTCCAATAGCCGCGGCACAGCGAGCCCATCTTCACCCACAGGATGCCGGGGCTGTCCGGCCGGGTGACGGAGCGGTCATCGAGATCGAGAAGCCGCGCTTCGCAATACGGAAACGGCTTGCCGGTCGCCCCCGGCAGGTGCTCGGCCGGGGTGCCTCCGACCAAGAGAAAGATCGTCTCGGTCGCGCCGATGCCTTCCACGACGGGAACGCCGGTCGCTTTCAGCCAGCGGGAATAGAGGCTTTCCGGCAGGGATTCGCCGGCCGACATATAGCGGCGGACGGCCTTGAAGCACGGCCGGCCGGCAAGATTGTCGCGCAGCAGGCTGCGGTAAAACGCCGGAACGCTCACCATGATGGTCGGGCGATAACGCTCCACCATGCGGGCGATCGCCTCTCCGTCCGGCCAGCCGTCGAACAGGACGATGGTGGAGCCGGTGCGCAGGCCGCCGATCAATACGTGGCCGAGCGCGTAGGCGAAGAACAATTTCGACGACGAGAAGACCCGTTGGCCCGGACCGAACCCGAATGCATCGAAGAAACGGTCGCCGGTCCCCAGATTGCCGTGCACGTGGATGGCGGCCTTGGGCCGTCCGGTGGTCCCGGACGAATAGAGCCAATAGGCCATATCGTCGCTCGTGGTCGCCGCCTTCGGCCGCTCGGCGCGCGCGCCGGCCAGCACGTCCTCCAGGCGGCGGGCGCCCGCGACCGCCGGTCCGCGCACGGCGACGAGGTCGGGGCGTCGGCCGTTGATCTCGATGGCTCGCCGGCACTGCGGCAGGAAGTCGTCATCGATGATCAGCGCCTTGGCCCCGCTGTCCGCCATGACGAAAGCGAGGTCCTCGGCCGTCAGGCGGGTGCTGATCGGCACCGCGACCGCGCCGATCCGCATGATGCCGAGAAAGGCCGCGACGAAAACCGGACTGTCCTTGAGCAGCAACAGCGCGCGGTCGCCCTTTCCGAGATAGGGCCGGAGCGCATTCCCGAACCGGTTCACCTCGGCGTCGAGCCGAGCGAATGTAATCGCCTCATCCCCGAAGAGAATCGCGATGTCGCCGCCCCGGCCGGCGGCAAGGGTGGGTCCAAGGACCTCGTCCGAAGCATTGACCGTGCGCGTCCGCTCCTCGAACGTGACACTCATCGCATCCCTCCCGCACGCGACGGCTCCCCGGGGGCGAGGGCCGTTTCTTGTCCGCCGACAAGCGGTTGTTCTTGCTGCCGATCCGTCCGGCAGTCATCTATGCCACGCGCGACGCGGCGCGTTCAGGAATAGGTCCTTCGCAGTTTGCCGCGGAACACCCAATATACGACCGCCGAGTAGATCAGGATCACCGGCAGCACGACGATTCCCGCATAGAACATGAACTCGAGCGATTGCGCCGGCGCCGCGGCATTGGTCACCGTGATCGAATAGGGGATCATGTACGGCCAGAACATTTCCGCAAGGGTGATGAACGCCATCAGGAAGAACAGCGCGGTCATCGCGAACGGCCAGCCGTCCCGCTGTTTCCGCGCGCCCACCAGGACCCCGACCAGAGCGAGCGCGCCGAGGAGGGGGAAGATCACCGCCCAATAGTGACTGGCGACGTTGCGTTCGAGGCGGTCGCGGATATCGAAGGTCGACACGATCGCGACGATCAGGACGATGACCACGCCGCCTACCAGCCACGGAATGCGCCGATACGCCCAGTCCCGCAGGTCGTGATCGCTCTTGAGCACGAGCCAGGAGGCGCCCAGCAGGGCGTAGCCGAGCACGAGACCGACGCCGCAGAAGATCGGGAACGGCGCGACCCATTCGAACGCGCCGCCCGCATAGTGCCCGTCGACCACCGGAATGCCGCGGATCATCGTTCCCATCGCCGCGCCCTGAACGAATGACACGACGACGGAGCCGAGGAAGAAGCCCCAGTCCCATAGCCAGCGATTCCGCTCTGTCCGATAGCGGAACTCGAACGCGACGCCGCGGAAGATCAGCCCTAACAGAAGCAACAGGACGGGCAGGTAGAAGGCCGAGAGGAACACGGCGTAGACGATCGGGAAGGCGCCGAACAGCGAAGCCCCGACCACGATCAACCAGGTTTCGTTGCCGTCCCAGAACGGCGCGATCGACGCCATCATGTGATCGCGGTGGGCCGGGTTGCGCGTCGTGCCGTACAGGATGCCGACGCCGAGATCGTAGCCGTCGAGCACGACATAGATCAGGATGGAGACGGCGATGACGCCGGCCCAGAACAGGGCGAGGGTGTTTGCGTCCATCGCGCTCACTCCGCAGGGCCGACGTCGCCGCCGGTCGTCGTCGCCGTTGAATCGGCAAACGCCATGGGTCGACTCGGTGTCGCTCCGAGCGGTTTGCCGAGCTCCTCGCGCGGGCCTTCGCGCAGCAGCTTGTAGATGTAGTAGCCGCCGAACGAGAAGACCGTCAGATAGACGACGACATAGCACACAAGCGAGAACATCACGGTTTCAACGGTCAGAGACGGAGTGATGCCTTCGGCGGTGCGCATCAGCCCATAGACGATCCAAGGCTGGCGACCGACCTCGGCTGTGTACCAGCCGGCGATGACGGCGACGAAGCCAGTCGGGAACGACAGGAAGGCGGCCCACAGGAACCAGCGCGTCGCCTCCAGTTCGCCGCGCCACCACAGGAACAGGCCGAACCAGGAGATCGCGAGCATGATCAGTCCCATTCCGACCATGATGCGGAAGGTGAAGAACGGGATGACCACCGGCGGGCGGTCCTCCTTGGGGAAGCTTTCGAGGCCGACCTCGCGCGAGTCCCAGGTGCCGCTCGCGATGAAGCTGCCGAGATACGGCACCTCGATCGCGAACAGATTGCGTTCGCCCGCCTCGTCGGGAATGGCGAACAGCACTTCGGAGGCCGGCTGCTGCGTCTTCCACCGCGCCTCGATCGCGGCGAACTTCGCCGGCTGATATTTGTGGACGTAATCGCCGGTGAAGTGCCCGATCAGGAGCTGGATCGGGATCAGCAAGGCGACCAAAGCGATCCCCCAGTGCAGCATCACCCGGGATTCGGCGCGGTGGATCTCGCGCAGCCGATACCACGCCGCGGTCGCGATAATGCTCATGCCGGTCGTCAGAAAGGCGGCGATCAGCATATGCGGCCACCGCAAGCGCACGATCGGCCCGGTCGTGATCGCCCACCAGTCCGCCGGGATGAGCTTTCCGTTGACGAATTGATGGCCAAGCGGAACCTGCATCCAGCTATTGTTGCAGAGAATCCAGAACGACGACGCCATGGTTCCGAGCGCCACCATGCAGCAGGCGAACCAGTAGAACAGCGGAGGCGCCCGGTCGCGGCCGAGCAGCATGACGCCGAGGAAGGTGGCTTCGAGCAGGAAGGCAGTGAACGATTCATAGGCCAGCAGCGGCCCCTGGATCGGCCCCATCTTCTCCGACATCGCGCTCCAGTTGGTCCCGAACTGGAACGCCATGACGATACCGCTGACGACGCCCATTCCGAATGAGACGGCGAAAACCTTCAGCCAGAGGTCGAACACCCGCCGGTAGATCGGATTGCCGGTCGCGAGCCGCATGCCCTCGATGGTCGCAAGCCACGCGGCGAGGCCGATCGTGAAGGAAGGAAAAATGATGTGGAATGTGACGACGAACGCAAACTGGATACGCGACAAGAGGACGACGTCCGCATCCATTTTTTTCTCCCGTGCTTAGTGTTCGTTGGCGATCCGCTGGCGTTCAAAAACTGCGAGGCTGAGTGATCGGCCTCAGTCGGTCGGCCGCGGCTCCAGGCGGAAGGCTCGGCTGACAGGTTCCATCTTGGCGTTGGTGGCGACGAAAAGAAATCCGCCGACCAGCCCGAAATTCTTCAGGAACGGCCAGAAATTGTTCATCCAGTCGGCGCTGCCGAACGGATAAATCCAGAAATTGTGGAACATCACCGCCGTGGCGATG
>DASUPI010000298.1:0-5820 GCA_036281135.1 Rhodoplanes sp.
GTGCGTGAGATCGTCGTGACGACCGACGCCGGCAAGCCTTTGCGCATCCTCACCAACGATCTCGACGCGCCCGCCCAGGAGATCGCCGATCTCTACAAGCGGCGCTGGCTGATCGAGCTGTTCTTCCGCCTGATGAAAACAGATGCTGAGAATCACCCATTTCATCGGCCGCTCCGAGAACGCCGTGCGCATTCAGATCGCGGTAGCGCTGATCGCATTCGTGCTCCTCCACCTCCTGCACAAGAGGACCAAAGCACAGCAGGGATTTCTCGAACTCGTTCGACTCGTGCGCGCCAATCTCATGCACCGAAAAGACGCCACCCGCTTGCGCCAGATCCAATCCCCCCCGCAAATCGACTCCCGTCAATTGGACCTCAACTGGGGAAATACATGAACCGGACAGCCGTGAGCTTGACCCGCGTATCCATCTTTGAAAAGCACCGCCATTTCAGAAAGATGGATTGCCGGGTCAAGCCCGGCAATGACGGTTCGTATGGGTCGGAGCCGGTGAAGCTTGGTTTTGCTTCGTTTGACTCGCCGCCGGGTCTCCGCCCGAGCATAAAGGTGCGCCGAGCCGTCAGTCCTGGTTGGCTCTAAGCCGTTGCATGCGGCTGCGCCGCTCTTCGGATAGAGGAAGCTTGCGCCGACGCTTTCTTACTCAGCGGCGACCGCGTGCTTCGTCGGCGCGCCGTAGGTGTTGGGGATGCGGTCGGCGAACACCTCGACGAAATTGCCGGCGGCGCCGCTGGTGACCGGCCGCAACGCGTCGTCGATATAGGTCTCGGCGCCCGGCTCGGCGAGGATGCGCTTCATGATGGCGCGGTAACGCCGGATGAGACGCCACCACCTGAACCCGACGGTGAAAAAGTCGACGACGCGCCACGGATAGAACACCAGCGGGTTGACGACCGGCAGCCCGTGGCGTCGCTGCGTGCGGATTTTTCGCCGGACAAAGCCGAACTGCAACGGGTGCACGCCTTCGATGCGCGCGGCGCCCGAGAACACCGTCATCGAGTCGAAAACCTTGGTTCGGTTGATCCCGGTCGCGATCGCGCGCCGCATGATGGTTTCGACGTGCGCGTCGGAATAATAGCGCGTCCACGCGTCGGCATAGACGCGCTCCCAGGTTTCCTTCGACATGACCGGATGCGCGGTGCAGGCGTGCTCGAGATCGTATTTGTTCATGTCGGGATCCATCGGGACCCCGCGCACATGCAGGTTCTTGTGGTCTTCCGAACCCGGCAGCGGCGTCAGATAGAAGAACTCCAGAATGTCGACCGGCAGCTCCTTCTTGATGATCTCGATGTCGCGGGCGATCGATTCCGGCGTATCGGTCGGGAAGCCTAGGATATAGCCGGCATAGGTCATCACCTTGGCCTGCCGCCAGGCGAGGAACATTTCGCGATATTCCCAGATCTTGTTCTGGCGCTTTTTCGCGCCCATCAGCGATTCGGGATTGATGTTTTCCAGGCCGATGAACACGGCGGTGCAGCCCGCGCGCGCCGCCTTCTCGATGAATCCCGGGATGCGGTGGCACAGCGTGTCGACCTGCAGCATCAGCCGGATGCGGAAGCCGTCCCTCTCGCGCAGCTCGATCAGCCGGTCGAGGATCGGTTCCCAGTTCTTGTTGCGGGCGAAATTGTCGTCGGTGATGAAGAAGCGGGTGATGTTCTGCGCCGCATTGGCGCGCACGATGCCTTCCACGTCGTCCGCCGTGCGGTAGCGCGACTTGCGGCCCTGCACATTGATGATGGTGCAGAAGCTGCACTGGAACGGGCAGCCGCGGCCGGCGTCGAAGCTCGTATAATGGCCGGCGATGCGGGCGACCGTCTCGGGCGGCAGGATCGGATAGGTGGCCTGCGCCATTTCCGGCAGATCGTCCATGTAGTTGTAAATGGGCTTCGGCGTCCCGGCCGCCATGTCGCGCAGGAACACGTCCATGCGGCCCTCGGCTTCGCCGGCGTAGAGCGTAATGCCAAGCTCGAGCGCCTCCTTGATGTCGGGCGGCAGTTCCGGAAGCATGGCGAGGCACCCGCTGACATGGAAACCGCCGATGGCGACCGGAATCCCCGCGGCGCGGAACCGGCGGGCAAGATCGAGCGCGCGGGGGAACTGGTTCGACTGCACCCCGATCATGCCGACAAATCCGCTGCCTGCCTCGCGAATCTTGCGGATCGTGCCTTTGACGTCGATGACGGTGTTGCACTCGTCATAGGCCTCGATCTCGATGTCCACGTCCGGACCGAGCGCTTTTGCTGCGGCGCATTCCGAAATCAGGCCGTGCACGCTGGCGAGGCTGTTGGAGGGGATGGTCGAGCGCCACCACTGGATGACATAGCCGTCCGCGTCGTAGTGAGACGGCTTGATCAGGATGGCCTTGAATCTGCTTGCCATTGTTTCCCCGCCTGGTTTCGACCGCAGGCGAGACCGCGCACGGTTCCCCTGTCGTGTCCCGAACCGATCGCCCCCCAGGGCGATGCGACGCAGCGCGGCGGCAGTGTACCCTCAGCCGCGCCAGCCTCAAAGCCGTGAATTGACGCCCTGCGGCGGGGGCAAGGCGCAGCCGGCGAGGCGAGGGCCGCATGAACCAGCCGTCGGCGGCGCCAAACCAACAGAAGGGGACGTGTGCGCATGGCCGCCGTCACGAGTCCGACACGATTTGCTATGACTCATTGGCCGGGGCGGGTCAGCCCCGGCATTGTCCGGGATGGAGGTTTTCGATGCTCGCCCGCCTGCGCGCCGGCTTCTTGGCCGCGCTGATGTCGCTTTCATTCATTGCGATCGTTCCGGCTCACGCCGCCGACAAATCGTTTCAGCGCGACGATCTCGCCGACAGTGCGATCCGCCTGGAGGCGCAGATCAAGAAGGATGCGGGGCCGGTGGCCAAGCCCTTGGAGGCGCTGCGCCGCGAGGCGGATCTGGCGTTCCAGCGCAATGACGGCCGCGCCGGCATGCAGCTTCTCGGGCAGATCGTCGCGGTCGCCCCCGACCAGTCCGCCAACTGGCTGCGCCTTGCCCGCGCCGTCCTGCAGATCCGCACCTCCGACGAGCGCGAGCGCACCGCGCTGCTCGAGCGTGCGACCACGGCCGGCTACATCGCGTATCTACGCGCCGGAAACAGCGGCGAGGAGGCCGACGCGCTCGTGCTGATCGGCCGGGCGTTCGCCGACCGCGAATTGTGGCACCCGGCGCTTGACGCCATGCGGCTCTCGCTCGAATTGCGCGAGGTCGCCGATCTGCGGGCGGCCTACGAAAAAATGCGGGCCGATCACGGCTTCCGCCTGCTCGACTACTCCGTCGATTCGGATACCGCTTCGCCGCGCGCCTGTTTCCAGTTCTCCGAAAGCCTGCCGGGCCGGCGCACCGACTTCTCCCCCTTCGTCGCCGTCGCCGGGCAGGACAAGCCGGCGCTGTCGGCCGACGACAAGCAGCTCTGCGTCGAAGGCCTCAAGCACGGCGAGCGCTACACCGTCACGTTGCGGCCCGGACTGCCATCGGTCGTGCGGGAGACGCTCGCCAGATCGGCTGAATTCAACATCTATGTGCGCGACCGCAAGCCCTTCGTGCGCTTTTCCGGCAAGGCCTATGTGCTCCCGCGCAGCGGCCAGCGGGGCATTCCCGTCGTCAGCGTGAATACGCCGTCGGTCGCGGTCGCGATCTATCGCATCGGCGACCGCAGCGTCCTCGACCCGATCACCGGCGAGGATTTCGAGCGCAATCTCGACCGCTATGATTTCGAGCGCATCGCGCAATCGCGCGGCACGAGCGTGTGGAGCGGCGACCTTGCCGTCGAAACTCCGCTCAATGCCGAGGTGACCACCGCCTTTCCGGTCGACCAGACGGTCGGCGATCTCAAGCCCGGCGTCTATGTCATGTCGGCGGAGCCCAAGGGAACGAGCGCGGACGACTATGGCGCGCTCGCGACCCAATGGTTCATCGTCTCCGATCTCGGCCTCTCGGCCTATTCCGGCGGCGACGGCATCCACGTCTTCATCCACTCGCTCGCGAGCGCCGCGCCGAAGCCGCAGACCGAGGTGCGGCTGGTCGCGCGCAGCAACGAGATCCTGGCGACGCGGCAGACCGACGCCGACGGGCATGTCGCGTTCGAAGCGGGGCTTACGCGCGGGGAGGGCGGTCTTGCGCCGGCCCTGATCATCGCGTCCGACGCCGGCCGCGACTACGCGTTTCTCAGTCTGAAATCGCCCGCCTTCGATCTGTCCGACCGTGGCGTGAAGGGGCGCTCGGCGCCCGCCGGCCTTGACGCCTTCGTCTACACCGAGCGCGGCGTGTACCGCACCGGCGAGACGGTGCATGTCGCGGCGCTGCTGCGCGACGGGATCGGCATCGCCGCGTTCGGCGTTCCGCTCACCGTGGTGGTCGAGCGGCCGGACGGGGTCGAGTACCGCCGCGCGGTCGTCGCCGACCAAGGGCTCGGCGGACGCAGCCTCGACGTTCCAATCGCCAGCACCGCGCTCACCGGGACCTGGCGCGTGCGCGCCTATTCCGATCCCAAACGGCCGCCGATCGGCGAATCGACGTTCCTGGTCGAGGACTATGTGCCCGATCGGATCGAGTTCGACCTGTCGAGCAAGGCGACCGGCATCGGCAAGTCTTCCCCCGTCGAGCTGAGCGTGGACGGCCGCTTTCTTTACGGCGCGCCGGCCGCAAACCTCGAGCTCGAAGGCGAAGTCACGGTGAAGGCGGCGTCCGAACGCCCCGGCTTTCCGGGCCACCGGTTCGGCAGCACCGGCGACGACGAGGATCGCGAAACGCCGTCGGCTCAGCAGCCGCTCGATGATCTGCCCACGACCGACGAGAAGGGCCGGGCCAGTTTCCCCATCGCGCTCGGCAAAATTCCCGAGACGACGCTCCCGTTGGAGGCGCAGATCGCCATCCGCATGGCGGAGGCGGGCGGGCGCGCGGTCGAGCGCAAGCTCACGCTTCCCGTCACCCCGAGCGGCCCGATGATCGGCGTCAAGCCGATGTTCTCCGGCCGCTCGCTCGGCGAGGGCGACACCGCCGGTTTCGACGTGGTCGTGGCCGCGCCGGACGGCAAGCCGCTCGCGCGCAGCGGGCTGCGCTACGAACTCCTCAAGGTGGAAAGCCGCTATCAGTGGTACCGGCAGGATGGCTTGTGGCGCTACGAGCCGATCAAATCGACGAAACGCGTCGCGGACGGCGCGATCGATATCGCGGCCGACAAGCCCGGCCGTATCGCCGTTCCGGTGACGTGGGGCCGCTACCGGCTCGAAGTCTCGACCGGCGAGCCGGACGCACTTCTGACCACGGTCACGTTCGATGCCGGATTCTTCGCGGAGGCGAGCGCCGACACGCCCGATCTCCTCGAAATCGCGCTCGACAAATCGGATTACCGGGCGGGCGACCCGATGACGGTTGCAGTGACTGCCCGCAACGCGGGAAAGCTGCGCGTATCCGTCATCGGCGACCGGCTCGTCACGACAGTGACCCAGGACGCGCAGCCGGGGCTCAACCAGGTCCGCATCCCGGTCGGACGCGACTGGGGCAACGGCGCCTATGTGGTGGCGACGCTGCTGCGGCCGCTCGACGTTGCGGCGAGCCGCATGCCGGGCCGCGCCATCGGCGTGCAATGGTTCGCGATCGATCGCGCGGCCAAGACGCTGGCGGTCGAGCTCCAGGCGCCGCCACTCATCCGGCCGAACACGCGCCTGCGCGTGCCGGTGAAGATCAACGGGCTCGCCGGCGAGGAGGCGCGCATCGTCGTCGCCGCCGTCGATGTCGGCATTCTCAACCTCACCAATTACAAGCCGCCCGCGCCTGATGATTATTATCTTGGCCAGC
>DASUPI010000299.1:0-2831 GCA_036281135.1 Rhodoplanes sp.
CCACTCGACCCAATGCGGCCACCACGAGCCCTTGGTCTCGGTCGCCTGCTTGAGCCACGCTTCGGTGTCGTCAAAACCGTCGGGCTTGGGGCCCGTCCAGTACTGGTACTTGCCGCCCGCCGGCGGATTGACGATGCCGGCGATGTGGCCCGACCCCGCGACGATGTAGTCGACCGGGCCGCCGAAGAACCTGCAACCGATCAGGACCGATTTTGCCGGCGCGATGTGGTCCTCGCGCGTCGCCACGTTGTAGACCGGCACCGTCACCTTCTTGAGGTCGAGGCGGACGCCGTCGAGCTCCATCTCGCCCTTGCTCAGGCGGTTCTCCAGATAGCAGTTGCGCAGATAGTAGGAATGATTGGCCGCCGGCATCCGGGTGGAGTCGGAGTTCCAGTAGAGCAGGTCGAACGGGAAGGGCTGCTCGCCCTTGAGATAGTTCGAGATGATGTAGGGCCAGACGAGGTCGTTCGAGCGCAGGAAGTTGAAGACCGTCGCCATCTTCTTGCCTTCGAGATAGCCGAGCTCGGCCATGCGGCGTTCGATCGCCTCGACCTGCGCAGGTTCGGAGGTGAAGATCTTCAGGTCGCCGCCGTGCTCGAAGTCGACCTGGGCGGTGAACATCGTCGCCGACGCGATCTTGTCGAGCCCGCCCTTCTCGGCGAGATAGGCCATGGTCACCGCCAGCATGGTGCCGCCAACGCAATAGCCGATCGTGTGCGCCTTCGGCTCGCCGGTGATCTGCAGAACTTTATCGAGCGCCTCGATCGGTCCCTGATGCATGTAGTCGGCGAAGGTCTTGGTCGCGAGGCGCGAGTCCGGGTTCACCCATGAGATGATGAACACGGTAATGCCCTGGCTGACCGCCCATTTGATAAACGATTTTTCCTCGTTGAGGTCGAGGATGTAGTACTTGTTGATCCACGGCGGCACGATCAGGAGCGGCGTCTTCAGTACGTTCTCCGTCGTCGGCGTGTACTGGATGATCTGCATCAGCTCGTTCTGATAGACCACCTTGCCGGGCGTGACCGCGATATTGCGGCCGACCTCGAATTGGCTGTGATCGGATTGTCTGATCCGCAGTTCGCCGCCGCCCGCCTCGATGTCTTCGGCGAGCATCTTCATGCCGCGCGCAAGGTTCTCCGCGTTCGACGCCAACGTCAGACGTATCAGCTCGGGATTGGTGAACAGGAAGTTGGAGGGCGCGATCGCGTTGACGAGCTGTTTGACGTAGAACTCGGCCTTCCGCTTCGTATGGCTGTCGAGGCCCTTGGCCTCGGTGACGATATGGTCGGCCCAATGACTGGTGACCAGATAGGCCTGCTTGAGGAAGTCGAAATACTGGTTCGACGACCATTCCGGGTCGGCGAAGCGCCGGTCGCGCGGATCGACCTTGGTGAGTGGCGGCACCTCCTCGCCGGCCATGCGGCGCACGGCGTTCGACCACAGATCGAGATAGGCCTTGCTGAGATTGGTCTGCAGCTCGGTCGCCTTGCGCGGATCGGTCATCCAGAATTCCGCGACGCGCCCGAGCGTCTTGACGATGTCGGCCACCTGCTCGTGCGGCTCCTTGACCTTGCCTTCGATGCGCGGCTTGAGCCAGGCGGCGAGCGCCTTGCCGCTCTCCTCCATCACCTTGGCGACGTTGGTCGCGAATTTCTCGATGTCGATCTGGGGCGGGGGCTGCGGCTCCGCCGGGAGCTTGGCCTTCTTCGCCGGCTTGGCGGCGGGAGCGGCGGCGCCATTGCCCTCCGCTTTAGCGGGAGCTGGCGAGGATTGTTCGGTCAATTGCGCAGGAGATTGATCGGTTGTTGCAGGTTGGTCTTGTTTCATGTCCATGGGGGCAGGGCTCCTTGCTTTGGACATATTACCTCGATAGGGCGGGGCACAGCCAGTCTTAATCGATCGATGCTTTTTAAATGTTCGTCGTCCGCCGTCATGTCTAGAACCGAACCATCGCGTCGTCGAGCGCCGTCGTGGGGCGTGATGCTGGCGATGATCGCGGCGACGGCCATTGCGGGCTGCTCGTCCGTCCTGTCGGGGCTCCCGCCCCAAGTCGGGGGCTTGCCGGAGGGGACGCCGGCGCGGTCGGCCGATCCACCCGCCTTCCCCCAAGTCCATGACATGCCGCCCCAGCGCTCGGAAGCCGTGCTGAGCGCCGAGGAGCGAAAGAAGGTCGAAGCCGATCTTGCCGCCGCGCGCGAAAATGCGGCGCGGCGCGCCGCCGAGGCCGCGGCGCGCTGAACTCCGCATTCCAGGCAAGCCCGGCGCCGCCTGCCCCCCGAGGTGCTTTACTGCTCCAGCCTATATCGTATTACAGGTTGCCAGGATTCGGGCGGTTTGCCAGAGCCGCCGCAACGAGAGCTTTGAGCCCATGGAACAGTTCCACCGCATTCGTCGGCTGCCCCCTTACGTCTTCGAGCAGGTGAACCGCGCCAAGGCGGCCGCGCGCAATGCGGGCGCCGACATCATCGATCTCGGCATGGGCAATCCCGACCTGCCGGCCCCGGCCCATGTCGTGGAGAAGCTCAAGGAGACCATCGGCCGGCCGCGGACTGATCGCTATTCGGCATCCAAGGGGATCGCCGGGCTGAGACGGGCGCAGGCCGCCTATTACGATCGGCGCTTCGGCGTCAAGCTCAACCCGGAGACGCAGGTCGTCTCGACCCTCGGCTCGAAGGAGGGCTTCGCCAATGTCGCGCAGGCGATCACGGCGCCGGGCGACGTGGTGCTGGTTCCCAATCCGAGCTATCCGATCCACGCCTTCGGCTTCCTGATGGCGGGCGGGGTGATCCGCTCGGTGCCGTCCGAGCCGACCTCGGCCCTGTTCGAGG
>DASUPI010000300.1:0-3465 GCA_036281135.1 Rhodoplanes sp.
CCATTGGGCAATCGAGAACAGCCTCCACTGGGTCATGGACATGGTCTTCCGTGACGACGAATGCCGCGTCCGCACCGATCACGCGCCCGCCAACTTCACCACCCTCAAGCACATGGCCCACAACCTGATCCGCAAAGCCCCCGGCAAGGATTCACTCCGCCTCAAACGTAAAACCGCCGCATGGGACGACGACTTCCTCGCAAGCCTCCTCACCGCATAAAGTCCTTCACCCGATTCCCCTGGCCGTTTGCCAACCATTTCAATGCCGATAGGCCGTTTGCCAACCGATCGCGGTGCGTCATAGTCCGGGGTGCAGACCACCAGCGCGCATAACATCGCAATCGTTCGCAAGCTGGAACGGTCGCCGGCCGGAATGTCGCGTTCGGGCATTGGGGTGGCGGAGCCGGAGGGATTCGAACCCTCGATACGCCTTTAGAGCGTATAACGGTTTAGCAAACCGCCGCCTTCAGCCTCTCGGCCACAGCTCCGTCTCTCCGATATGCCGAGGCGAAGCGGCTTTGGCAAGGTCGGTTCGCACGCGGCCTGGGCCGCGGTGCGCGGCCGTCAACGGCCGATCCAGTCGCGCGCGGCCCGCTGCGCAGCCGAGATCTCGGCTTCCGACATCAAGTCGGCCACCTCGCGGCGCAGGCGGATCGCTTCGCTGCACCCGCCCATCGCCGCCAGATTGAACCATTTGTGCGCGGACACGTAGTCGGCCGGCACGCTGCTGCCGGTCGAGTACATCATTCCCAGCTTGAAGAACACATCCGCCCCGCCGCTCGCCGCGCCAAGCGCCGCCGTCTCGGCAGCTCCCTCGAAACGTGCCATATCGGCCTCTCCCCGGTTCGCAATGTCGCCTGCGTTTTCCGCGTCCCTTGCCGGACCGCCACCGGCGGCCGAGCAGCGCGATCATCGGGGAGGAGTCTGAATCGGCATTTAAGCCGCGCGATGAATCAGCCGTGAACGCCGCAGTCCGCCTTCGCAGGGTTCGCATGTGTGGATGCGCTTGAATCAAGCGTTCCGCGGCTTTGTCCGATCTCCGGAGACGGCGCGCTAACCACGCCGCTTGAGCGCCTGCTAACCACGGCCGCATTTGCTTGTACCCACTCACCCGGCTTCCTCGCTGCGCTCGGAATCGACCTCTCCCCGTCGGGGGGAGGTGATATTTGAGCTGGACTAAACGGACAGCCATGCGTCGCGCCCGGCAATGACGGCGCGTGTGGATCGGAGCCGGTGAACTTGGCATTAACCGGTCCGCGCCCGCTGCGAGAACAGAATGGCGCGAACCTTCGGATCGTTCGTGTCCACTTGCGCGGCGGCCTCGACGCGGACGCCCATGCCGCGCTTGACCGCGGGACGCGCCGTCACCGCCTCGAACCAGCGCTTGAGATGCGCGAATTCGTCGAGGTCCTGGCCCTGCTGCTTGTAGCGGCTGATCCAGCCGACGCAGGCCATGTCGGCGATCGAGTATTTGCCGGCCAGGAAGGCGCGATCTTTGAGCCGCAGATTCATGACGCCGTAGAGCCGATGGCATTCATTGGTGTAGCGCTCGATCGCATAGGCGATTTGTTCGGGCGCATAATTGCGGAAGTGATGGGCCTGGCCGGCCATCGGGCCGAGCCCGCCCATCTGCCACATCAGCCATTGCTCGACCTCGACGCGGGCGCGATCATCGGCCGGATAGAATTTTCCGGTCTTCCGCCCGAGATACTGGAGAATTGCGCCGGACTCGAAAACCGAGATCGGACGCCCGCGCGGACCTTGCGGGTCGACGATCGCCGGCATGCGGTTGTTTGGCGAGATCGCGAGGAATTCCGGCTTGAATTGCTCGCCAATGGCGATGTTGACCGGCCGCACCGCGTAGGGCAGCCGGCATTCCTCGAGCATGATCGTTAT
This sequence comes from Rhodoplanes sp., assembly GCA_036281135.1. Classification (GTDB taxonomy): domain Bacteria; phylum Pseudomonadota; class Alphaproteobacteria; order Rhizobiales; family Xanthobacteraceae; genus Rhodoplanes. The sequence goes on from DASUPI010000300.1 coordinate 1,897, forward strand.
CTTCCAGCCGTTCGGCGTCGGCCAGTAGAAGAGCTCGATCGGCCGCTGTCGTTGTGCGGACCGGGCCGCGCGCGCCGTCGTTCCGGCGGACTTGCGTTTCGCGGATGGCGCGGTCCGCTTCTGCGCGGGCTTGCGCACCGTGCGCTGCGCGGACCGCTCCCTCCGCACCGGGGTGGGCTTCGTGACACGGGCCATGGTCTTGCTCCCGGCGAATGGTTTTGTTCAACCCCGCGCGAGCTATGGACGCCGCACGGGTGGACCCGAAGAAAGCATTGGGACTATGTTGCCTCGCCCATATCACAGCGGAGGGGAGATAATGACCAGATTTTTCGTGGCCGCTATCGCGATCGCCTTTCTCGCCGCAACTCCGGCCGCGCCTGGCATGGCGCAAACGGGGGAGACGGCCGCGAAGCAGGAAAAGAAGATTTCCGCCCAGCAGCAGAAAATGAAGGACTGCGCGTCCAAGTGGAAAGAGGAGAAAGCGACCAAGAACGTGAAGGGGCGGGAGGCCTACCGCAAATTCATGAGCGGCTGCCTTAAGGGCTGAACGCGAGATTGGCTGAGCGCGTCTTGCCGTTGCAGGCTCAAGCGAGGGCGTCGGCGAGGAGCCCGAGCGGCAGACCCGCATCACGGCGAGTGCCGATGAAGATGCGGGACTGCACCAAACTTGCTTTTCCGTATTTGCGCCCGGCTGGTCTGCCCGGCGCCAGGAAAGCTTGCCTCGGTCTCGCCGACGCCTCCTTCCGTCGAATTCTGTCGGCGTCATCGGCGGCGCAATTTGCGATCCCCTGATGGCGCCCGTCGATCGACGAAGTTCACGGAAGCTTCGGAGGCTGATGCTCCGAAGCGCCGCTGCGTTATTTCTTGCGAGTCGTCGTCTTGCGCTTGGCAGTCGACTTCTTCGCAGTCGTCTTCTTGGCCGCAGGCTTCGTCTTCGCCTTGGTTGTTGCTCTTTTCGCCATGCCGTCCTCCTGACCGTGATAGATGGCGATATCGAATAGCGCCTACGCGAATCGCAGGGCACTACATCTCGATTACTACAGCACAATAAAAAAATCAGCGAGTCCAACGCGACTTGTCGTCGGCGCGCCCGCCGCCGAGCGCGTCGCCGCAGCGCGCCGCACGGTGTTTGATCATCGCCGCGCGCGACCGCATCGCCGATCGGCCAACATATTATGGTCAAAGCGCAGTATGCAAAGAAGTGACGATAAAATGGGCGTTTCTTCACACGCATCGGCGCGCTGCGCAGGGCTGCAGCGCGCGCGTACACGACTTATCTGTGCGTCTCGATGCACGCGACGCACGCGTTTGATCGCGTCCGTCGCGCTCGAAAAAATTTCTGCGGATTCCTCCCGGCGACGGCCCGCCGCGCGCGCTCACGCAGAAAAAAACGCGCGAATCGCTTGGCGACGATTCGGAGGAGGCGTGGCGCGAGCAGCGCATCGCGTCCGCAGACGCGCTCTCCGCGCCCGCGCACAGGCGCTCCTACAGTCCGAGTTTCGCCTTTAGGAGCTCGTTAACCGTCTGCGGATTCGCCTTGCCGCCCGAGGCTTTCATCACCTGGCCGAC
>DASUPI010000301.1:0-2516 GCA_036281135.1 Rhodoplanes sp.
GAGGTGCAGGACGAGGGCTCGCAGCTCGCCGCCTTGCTGACGGGCGCGCAACCGGGCGAGCAGGCGATCGATCTTGCCGCCGGCGGCGGCGGCAAGACGCTGGCGCTTGCGGCGCTCATGCAAAACCGCGGACAGATCTATGCAAGCGATCTCGACCTGCGCCGGCTTGCGCCAATCCATGCGCGGCTCGCCCGCGCGGGCGCGCGCAATGTTCAGGTCCGCACGCCCCGCCGCAACCTCGACGTTCTCTCCGACCTGGCGGAACGCGCCGACCTCGTGCTGATCGATGCGCCCTGCACGGGAACGGGAACGTGGCGGCGCAACCCGGACGCCAAATGGCGCGTGCGGCCGGGCGCCCTGGCCGAGCGGAGCAAGGAACAGGCCGGACTGCTCGACCGAGCAACCGTGTTGGTGAAGCCGGGCGGCCGCATCGCCTATGTCACCTGCTCGGTGCTCGCCGAGGAGAACGCGGAGCAGGTGCAGGCCTTCCTTGCGCGCCACCTGGAGTTCGGACCGATTGCGGCGGAGGAGGTCGCGTCCGTGCTGGGCGAGCGCGCGGCGGATTTCCTCGGGGCGGTGCTGGTCACTCCGGGGGGCCTGTTGATGACGCCCCGGCGCACGGGGACGGACGGATTCTATGTCAGCCTTTTGCGGCGGATTAAATAAAGTTAAGTATTTGTGTTTGCTATTGTAATCTTGTTGATCGCGCGGCGGATCGAATGCCCGTCTCGGGCGCGGACGCGGCTTCGACTTGTGTCGTCATTGCAGCCGGCCGCGCGATCCGCTAACCCCGGCGCATGGCGACCCATGACAAGATTCTCATCGTCGATTTTGGCTCGCAGGTGACCCAGCTGATCGCGCGGCGCGTGCGCGAGGAGCGGGTCTATTCCGAGATCGTTCCCTATCAGAAGGCCGAAGCCGCGTTCGTCGCGATGAAGCCGAAGGGCATCGTCCTGTCGGGCGGTCCCGCTTCCGTGCTCGAGCCGGGCGCGCCCTTGCCGCCCGCTTCGCTCTACCAGGCGGGCGTGCCGATCCTTGGCATCTGCTATGGCGAACAGGCGATGGCCCATCAGCTCGGAGGCATAGTCGAGGCCGGCCATCATGGCGAGTTCGGCCGCGCCGAGGTGCAGGTCACCGAGGAATGCGTTCTGTTCGACGGAGTGTGGACGGTGGGCCACAAATATCCGGTGTGGATGAGCCATGGCGACCGGGTGACGGAGCTGCCGCCCGGCTTCCGCAGCGTTGCGACCTCGGTGAACGCGCCGATTGCGATGATCGCCGACGACGCGCGCAAGTTCTATGCAACCCAGTTTCACCTCGAAGTGATGCACACGCCGCACGGCGCGGCGCTGTTGCGCAATTTCGTGCGCAAGGTCGCGGGCTGCTCCGGCGACTGGACCATCCGCGCCTTCAAGGACGAGGCGATCGAGAAAATCCGCGCGCAGGTCGGGCTCGGGAACGTGATCTGCGGGCTCTCCGGCGGGGTCGATTCCGCGGTTGCCGCGGTGCTGCTGCACGAGGCGATCGGCAACCAGCTCACCTGCGTGTTTGTCGACCACGGCCTGCTGCGGCGGGGCGAGGCGAGGCGGGTGATGTCGCTATTCCGCGGCAGCTACAACATTCCGCTGGTGCATGTGCGGGCGCGCGAACGCTTCGTTGCGGGACTTGCGGGCGTCACCGACCCGGAGGACAAGCGGAAGATCATCGGCAAGCTGTTCATCGACGTGTTCGTGGAGGAAGCAGAAAAGCTCGGCGGCGCCGAGTTCCTGGCGCAGGGCACGCTTTACCCGGACGTGATCGAGAGCGTATCGCCGATCGGCGGCCCCTCGGTCACGATCAAGTCGCACCACAATGTCGGCGGCCTGCCCGAGCGCATGCATATGAAGCTTGTCGAGCCGCTGCGCGAACTGTTCAAGGACGAGGCGCGCGCGCTCGGCCGCGAACTCGGCCTGCCCGACGTATTCGTCGGCCGCCATCCATTCCCGGGGCCGGGGCTCGCCATCCGCTGCCTCGGCGAGATCACCGCGGAGAAGCTCGAGATTCTGCGCTTCGTCGACGAGATCTATATCGAAGAAATCCGCCGCGCCGGCCTCTATGACGATATCTGGCAGGCGTTCGCCGTGATCCTGCCGGTCAAGACGGTGGGGGTGATGGGTGACGGCCGCACCTATGATTACGTGGTGGGGCTGCGCGCGGTGACCTCGATCGACGGCATGACGGCCGACTTCTACCCGTTCGACATGGCCTTCATCGGCCATGTCGCCACTCGCATCATCAACGAGGTGAAGGGCGTCAACCGCGTCGTCTACGACATTACCTCGAAGCCGCCGGGCACGATCGAGTGGGAATGATTCAGGCCCGTCCGAGGGTATCCCACAGTATCCGAAAATACGCTATAATCATACTGAGTCAGAAAGCCGCGGGCGATTAGGCGAAGAATCAAATAGTTGAGGGCGATTCACAACCAGCATGGGGGCTGAGATGGGCCTGGCTGATGACGGTGGATCGCGGTTTGC